>DAOTUR010000605.1:0-4386 GCA_034436915.1 Anaerolineae bacterium | reverse complement strand
AGACAGTATGAGATGATGCCCCATCTCATAGACGAGTCTATCAGAAAAAGTGGTTTGTGCTCCTACGCCTTATATCCCCCTGCCTGAAGGCAGGGGCTTTACGGCGCTTTTTCGGTAATTTAAATCCGTCGCGCTGCCCCTGCGCCGCTCTCTTCAATGCGGCGGCTGACGAACGCCATGACGTAGCTGATGCTGAAGTAAATGATCGTGATGAAGATCAAACCTTCCTGCCGCGATTCGCGGAATTCGGCCTGTGACACCATCAGCGCCACACCGCGACTCAAATCTGACAGGCTGACGATCTCCAGCAGCGAGGTGTCCTTGAACAGCGAGATGAACATGCCCACCAGCGCCGGGATGACCGCCCGCAGCGCCTGTGGCAGCGTCACATACAGCGTGATCTGCCATTCGGGGATACCGAGCGCCCGCCCCGCCTCATACTGGCCGCTGGGGATGGCCTGCAAGCCGCCGCGCACATTCTCAGCAAGATAGGCTGCGACAAAGATCACGGTGGAGGCCAGCGCACGATAAGCCGCTGGAATGTTCTGGAACGACGGATGCAGGAAGGTGATTAGGAACTGGCCTGCAAACAGCACGACGATGAAGGGCGTGCCGCGCACCGTCTCGATGATGAACGTGCTCGGATAGCGGATGGCAGGCAGTTTGCTGCGCCGCCCCAGCGCCAACAGAATGCCGATGGGGAAGGCGAAGATGATGCCGTAGAGCGTGATCAGCAGCGAGAGCAGCAGGCCGCCCCAGGTATTCGAGTCGGTGTAGGGCAGCACGTTTTGAATGCTGCTCGCCGTGTCTGGCGGGAGAAAGCGTGCAATGAAGATCGGCACGACATACAGCACCACCACCAGCAGGCCGATATTGAACACGCGCTGCCGCACGACGCGGGGCTGTTCGCCGGAGCCTGTGACGAGGCCCATGAAGAACATCAAGCCGACGGGCAGCGCCAGCAGGAAATCATAGGCCGGGCTGGTGGGATAGTCGTTGTAGAGCAAGACCGGGATGAAATTGATCAGCAGGCTCGTGATGCCGGTGACTGCCATCAGACCCAACAGGCGCAGGAGCGTTTGTCCGGCAAATTGATCGTAGAGCCACATGCCCAGGTGATAGGCCCAATACATGCCGACCAGCCAACTCAATGCCGACATGAGCGACAGGGTATCAATGCCGTTGATGAGCAGGAACACCAGGAACGGCGTCGCCATCAGCAGCCAGTTGGACAGGCGGAGCGATTCTTTGCGCGGCAGCGCCAGCGGCGAAAACTGCTGATCGAGGGCGCGGGCGGCAGCAAAGCCCAAGCTGATGGCGATCAGCGCGGCCAGAATGGGATTGCGAATTTTCTCCAGGAAGGGCGACACGTACAGCCGCAGGAACTCGTCAAGCGGACGTTCGCCGCGATAGCGATTCTCCAGCAGCGTAATCCACTTGACATCTTTATCTTTGGGCGGATCTGTCGTCCACTCGTAGTTGTCAATCACGCGAGCGTAATTATCGCCAACCTGGAACAGCGGATAGATGCCCTGGGCGGCCATCACGCCGATGCCTTCTTTATCGCCTGTGACGGTCTTTTGCAGGATGTACCAGCCATCGGCAGGCACAGTGAAGGTGACAACGCCTGCTGCCTCAATCATAGTGGGCGCGAGGAGTTCTTTGCCTTCGGCATCGGTGATGGCGACCTGCACCGGAACGAGATTGATCTGATAGGCATCGGCCACCAGCGGCGGGATCACCACTGTCGCATTGTCTGTGATGGCCTTCTCTTTGTCCTGCACAAGTTTGGTGCGTTGATCGTCGGTGAGAAGGGGGTCTTTCAGCTTGTCATCCATCGTGCTGATGGCTGCTTTGACATCATCGGGAAGGGTGTACTGCAAGCGCAGGAATTCCTCAATGACGAGAAGGCGGCGGCTCGGCGTCAGCATATCAGTGCTGAGTTCGCCGTTGCTGGCCTCTGTTGCCGTCACATCCGAGATCATCAGCGCGAGGAGTTCCTGCCCGCGTGTGATGCTCGTGAAGCGGTTGGCCGAGGCATTCCGCAGCGTGTTCAGGGCGCGGTCAACGAGGCCGCTCAAGTTGGCAAGGCGATCATCATAGCCCGCGTCATTGGCGAGGCGCAGCGAGATCACCTCATCTTTACGAGCGACGAAGGCCAGTTTTTCAACGGGGACTTCTTTGGCTGTGCCGGAGACGATGCCCACATTGCCCGCCGTGAGGTACTGTTCCGGCTGCGGGATCGTCATCTTGATGAGCGGAGGCAGCAGCACCAGCACCGCTGCCGCCAGCACGATCAGCGCTGGCAGGATCGGCGGGAGGCGGCGCGTATAGGCGGCAGTGGTCGCGCCGATGGTAAACATCACAAACAGCATGGCGGTGTTGACACGCGGCAGCAGCAGCGGATCGAGGCGGCCCGTGATGTACGTCCGCAGGCTGAACATGATCGAGAACCAGTTGCCATCCTGGATGATCCACTGAATTAGGCCGACGACGAAGCTCACGACGAGCACCACGCCGAGCACCGTCAGCAGCACATCCAGCCACGAGCCAAGCAGATTTTTGCGAATCCAGGCCAGCGTCCCCACTTCGAGCAGGGGCGGCGGCTTGATGCGCGGTTCGGTGTAATTGATCTGGATTTCAGGCGGGCGGCGGCCTGAAGCGTCGCGTTCTGTCATCAGCGTCCTCCCGCGTTAGCGTGACACAATCTGGAAATAAGAATTGGCGATATTCATCACAAACGAGATGACAAGGCTCATCGTGATATACACCAGGAAGATCACGGTGAAGGCCACGAGCGATTGACCGCTGGTGTTCATGAAGATCAACCCGACCTGATAGACATCGGCATAGGCGACAGCAATCGCCAATGACGAGTTTTTCGCCAGATTGAGATATTGATTGCCGAGCGGCGGAATGATCACGCGCAGCGCCTGCGGCAGAATAATCAGTGACAGGGTTTCGCCGTAGCTCAGGCCCAGAGCACGCGCCGCCTCAATCTGGCCGTAAGGCACGGCCTGGATGCCTGCCCGCACAATCTCCGCGATGAAGGCCGAGGTATACACCACGAGGCCCACCAGCAGCGCCGTATATTCCGGCGTGATGATCGTGCCGCGTGTGTAATTGCTCTTGCCGCGTTCCGGCATCACCAGCTTGATCGGATACCATGCGTCGCGCCGTTCGTCATTCTGGGAGATGCGGCTGTCGCGCAACGCCTGATCGTAAGGCAGCGTGACGCTCTGATCGCCAACGGGGTAGGTCAGCGTCTCCGGCACGGGCTGCGCGGTGACAAAAATCCAGCCCAAAAGCGCGGCGGCCACAATCGACAGGATGGCCCAGCGTCCGCGTGCAATCGGGCGGCCCGTCGTCTCGGTGACATGGCCCGCAAACATCCACAGGGCAATCGCAAGCGCCGTGCCTGCTGCAATGAAGGCCGCCCATTCTGCGAAGCGCAGATTGAAATCAATCGTGGGGAAGGCCAGACCTTTGTTGCTCATGAGGAGCGCGGGATAGACCTGGGTGATAGCGCGATCTGCTGTCGGGAAAATAGTGATGTTGAGCAGATAGAAAAATTGGAAGAGCACACTGGCGATCAGGCTTGACACGATCACGGCGAGAAAGCCGAGCGCGAAATAATGCCATCGTTTGGCCGTGAACAGGAAGACCATGAGCATCAGGAAGGCCAGCCCGCCCGCCACCATGATATCAGCGCGTGTCCCCGTATTGAGACGCCCTAATGTAAGGGCTGCTTCCATCACAATAATGCCCGCTGCCACGCCGCCCAGAATCCAATATTGAAAGCCAACGCGCCGCGAATACAAATACATGCCAAACAGCACGACGCCATACCACAGATGGTGATAGGGGATGGCCGTGTAGCCCTCTTGTGGGACTGTGATCATGTCTTTATAGGCGGGCAGACTGAAAAAAACGATGAAGTACCAGAAATAAAGCTGCACCAGCAGCGGCGTATTCCGCAAAATTTCGACATAAGTTCTGGAGATGGTGCGGATGAGCCAGTTGCGGCTGAGCAGGAAAATTCCGATCAGGACGCCCAACACGGTGGACAGGAAGAGGCCCAGGGCCACGATCCGCAGCGTGTTGATGATGCCGACCTGGAAGGCCGTGCCAAAGGTGCTGGTGGTGTTATACCAATCGGGCGCTTCGCCCACCTGAAAGCCTGCAATGGGTTTGAGCACGTCAAGCGAGGTGGAGATACGGCGCTCTGTCAGTGTGCCGAGGACGTTGACCCAGATGAGGGACAGGCCGCCCACCAACAGCGTAATGAAGACAATCTGCACCATCACCTGAATGACACGGGCATCACGCAGATAATCACCAAGAGAGCGAGGTCGGTCTGTTTTGGGTTTTTCAAAAGTCATAGGC
>DAOTUR010000604.1:0-1850 GCA_034436915.1 Anaerolineae bacterium | reverse complement strand
CGCCCGCCGACAAATATCATCGAGTTCCGGCGTTACCGGACAGTTGGAGGCGATGCCGCCGCGTGCCGTGTTGGTGATCCAATGCTCTGAGGTGCGATAAATCGCGCAGATAGTGCGATCCCCAACGACGAAGGCGCGAATATCACGGCCCGGTTTCTCGACAAAATCCTGCACATAGAAGGTGTGATAGGCGTAATCGCCCAACACCTGCCGATGCTCAATCAGCGCCTCGGCCCCGTCGCTGTCATTGACGCGGGCCACGAGACGTCCCCATGAGCCTGTGACGGGTTTCAGCACCGCCGGATAGCCGATCTGCTCAACCGCTTGCAGCGCACTTTCCGGCGCGAAGGCGGCACGAGCGGCGGGCTGCTCCACCCCGGCGCGTGCTAAGGCAATGGTCGTCAGCAGCTTATCGGCGCAGGTGGCCGCCGTTTGATACATATTGATCGTGGGAATGCCCCATGAATTGAGGATGGCCTGGGCATACAGGCCGCGTGACGTGCTCACGCAGCGCTCCAGCACCACATCGTAGCTGTTCCAGGCGATGCCAGCCGGGGTCAACTGCTCGGCCCCGGCGGTGAGATCAAAGTTAAAATCGCGGTCAAGAATAATATCCGGCTCCACGCCCTGGTTTTGCAGCGCGCTGATGAGCAGTTTTTCTTCTGGGCGAACATGCGTGATGAGCATGGCAATTCGGGTCATCGTGTGTCTTCTCCAATGTGTTTATATATTTTGATGTCACCCCTCTCGCGTTTATGGGAGAGGGGCCAGGGGTGAGGGTTATTCGCCCCAGTCTTCCTCGCTGGTGGGCGCGAGATCGAGCGTGGGCGGATTCAGCGTCAGGATTTCCAACTCTGTGCCGCACTCCGGGCACGAGATGAGTTCATGGGCCATGGCGTTGGCGGGCAGCGGAACCTGAGCACCACAGGTGGGACAGGCGGCTTGGGTAGGAGGTGTGGACATGGAGAGTACCCTTTCGTTGTGATATATCGGTCAATGAGTTGGTCTAAAGAAACAAAAACCGCCCACTCTGATCCTCAGAGGGGCGGTGTGTCTGGCAAGCAGCACGAAAAACCCTGAGGATCATCTCGCTGTGTCACGCTTCTTACCCTTCTTGCATGTCTGTGTGAGGATGGTCATGATATGCGCCTCGTCAAAATGTCTCATCTGATAAAAACAAAACCGCCCGAACTCATGTCGGGCGGGTGTGCGAGTGCCAGCAGGCAGCAAGCGGCGTCTTTAACGCCCGACTGTGGGTGTTATCAGTTGCTTCTTAGCCTTCTTGGTTTTGAAGAAAATCGGCATCTCGACCCTGTGCTTTTCATCAGATAAGTGTTTGTGAATGCAGCACGAAGACAAGCATAACGCACGGCCCCACATTCAGCCACTAGACAAAGTATACAATCTTGTTTGGGCGTGTTGGCTGAAATCAGTTAGAGCCAATATGGGATATTACCTTCTGAGTCTTTTGGTTTGATACCATCGTTTGCCATCCCTGCAATTTTATCAGCATAATGAATAGTGACAGGAAGGCGCGGGGATTTTACAGAGCCATAGTGTAAATTCGTCATCATCAATACAGATTGTAAGGCTTGCTCTATAGTTAAAGGTGCTTCTGCTTTAATGTGGAGAGGTCGAGGTGTAGCATTGGGAAAAGGTGGTAAGGAAGAAATGAGCAGAGCTTCTTGAGAACTTAAGAGAACAGCGCTACCCTTCTGTGGCTGGTGGATATCTTTGCCTATTAATTGGTAAATTCGCGGTGCTCCTGACTTAATAACTTCTACAAGATAAAATGTTGCATTTATTTCAGTCGCTAACTTGATAAGTATTTCCTTTTCTTGACCACGAAA
>DAOTUR010000603.1:0-3470 GCA_034436915.1 Anaerolineae bacterium | reverse complement strand
AGAAACCTGCGATGTGGAGACACCGAGCCTGATGACCAATGTCGAAACCCGTCCAGCCACCGAATCCGACCATGATGTCACCGGGATTGTCCATGACCATCTGGTCAAGAAGGGCTATGTCCCCGCTGAACATTTCGTCGATCAGGGCTATATGTCGGTTGCTCACCTGATCCATGCTCAAGACAAGGCTGGCATTGATCTGATGGGCGCAGTGCCAGATGACAACAGTTGGCAAGCGCGACAAGGGGGTCATGACAGCCGACAATTTGTGATCGACTGGGAAAACGAACGTGCCGTTTGCCCACAGGGGCAGACCAGTTGCAGTTGGTCACTCGCACAGACCCGCTCACAGCGCCCGGTGGTGAAAATCAAGTTTCGACAGAGCGCGTGTGCGGCCTGTCCAGCACTGGTCTTATGCACTGATAATCGCGAAAAAAGGCGTACGTTGACGATTGTTGCCCCTCAAGCGCATTATGAAGCTCAGCAAGTCGCTCGCCAAAGGCAACAAACCACCGAATTCAAAGACGCCTGTCACGTCCGTGCCGGGGTGGAAGGCACGATGTCACACGCCGCTCATGTCCTTGGCGCACGGCGATCACGCTACCGGGGGATGGACAAAACCCATCTCCAACATCTGGGGGTGGCGGCCGCGATTAATCTCTTACGCGTTGTGAATTGGCTCAACGAACGGCCGCGTGCCAAGACCCCCCAATCGCGTTTCGCTCGTTTAGCGGCTTGACGCTGGGTTCGCCAACAACATCAAAGTGAGGAAGAACCGAAATAGTAGACACAGACATTGTCCGAGATAAAGTCTTTTCTAAAGAGAGGGGTCAGATGATGAAAAAATGAGGACGTTACGCCGAGGAGTTCAAGCGGGAAGTGCTGGTAGGTGTGCATAATAGCGTGGTGATCCTTTGTGACCCGTAAAATTAGGGAGGTGTAGGGGCGACCCATGGGTCGCCCGTGCTTAAAACAGGGCGTTGTGGGCGCGATATATCGCGCCCCTACATTCGACCACGTTATTGTGTCCTGCTACCGAAGTGCTGTGCATGGCTGAGACCAGCGGATAAGCCGCTGGCCGAGTTAGAAGAAGATTTGGGACTGTCAGCCGGCCTGATCCGCCAGTGGCAGTGACGCTACCGCATCAGCGATAGCCCCAGAGCAACTCGCCAGCCCAGCGAACAGCGAAAAGCTGAAACCGAGATCCCACGGTTAAAGCGCGAACTGGAGATCGTCAAACAGGAGCGTGACATTTAAAAAAGCTATCCAAGTCTTCTCACAGGATCAAACGCTATGAAGGTCGCATTTATTGACCAGCATCGGCAGATGTTCCCAGTGCGATAGATGTGCCAGGTCTTGGGGATATCACCCAGTGGGTATTATGCTGCTCAAAACCGCCCACCAAGCCAGCGCGAGCGGGCAGACTATCGTGTGTTGGTGCAGATCCGTCTGGCTCATCGAAGCAGTGGAGAAACCTATGGGGCACGACGCATGAGGCACGAATTACGCGCTCAAGGTGTGATGTGTGTCGCCATCGGGCAGCCCGATTAATGCGTCAGGCGGGATTGCGCGTGAAGGCACATCATCCCTACAAAGTCATTGCCTGTGCCCATCCGCGTCTGCCCGTCGCAGACAATCTACGGCCAACCAGCCCTGACGGGTGGCCGATATTACCTACATCACCACCCGTCAGGGCTGGTTGTATTTGGCCATCATGGATGTGTTCTCGCGCAAGATTGTCGGTTGATCTATGAATCCACGTTTGAAGACCGAACTGGTTAGCGATGCGCTCAAAATGGCGCTGCTGCATCGCGGCCCGCAGACTGGACTACTGCACCACTGCACCACTCTGACCGTGGCAGTCAGTATACCAGTCGCGAGTACCAAGCGCTGCTGGCTCAACATGGGATCAGGCCAGTATGAGCCGGACGGGCATCTGTTATGACAATGCGATGATCGAGAGCTTCTTTGCCACGCTCAAAACCGAATGTGTGGACCGCTGCTATACAACCTGGGAAGAAGCTGGCACATGTCTGTTTGAGTACATCGAGGCGTGGTACAACTTGGGGCGTCGCCATTCAGCTCTAGGCTATCTCAGTCCCGATGCCTTTGAGCACCAGCATATGTGTGACACAATCCCTATCCACTAAACCATGGCCCGTTCAGTACTGCATTCAGTAGTGGCAACACATTAATTGACGCATTTATATATACACAGATTATAATAATAAATAATTTATCTACAAACATTACTATGCATCTTATAACACTCGAAACTAGCAGAATTTATCAACTATGAAGCATTAACTATTGTCTGATTGGCTTTGTAATAAAAATAAGCTAAACAACCGACAAATGAAATTAGCCAGAATAATATAAAGTATGGAAAACCAAGTATGCCTCCCCAAGCAGCAAAAGTAGAGATGTTTCTATTTGTATAGTCTGCATATTCTTTATTCAATCTAACAATTTGAGGTACATTATGAATATATTTTAAAGGAATCTTTTGGTTTTGTTTAATTCTCCTGAAATTTTTATGACTTATCCTTAATTCCTTAAGATACTTTAATTTATTAATCTCGTATTCGACTGTAATAGAAAAACCAAATCTGCGTTTATTTTTCAATTCTAATACAGTTGCATCAATCACATGCGTATTTTTTCTCATACGGTAAAACACAGCCCACTCATATGCTGATACAAAGACGGCCCCTGACATCACAATCAGAACCCATCCTATCACAAATAAAACAAGTATATTTCCAGCCATATTGTTCCTCGCAATCCTTATAATACCTTACAAAACTATAGAGTTTTTAGTCGCCAGTTACTGAACAAAAGTTCGGAAGAAAGATACGAGGAATGGGATCCTCAAGAGAAACCGTGACTCCAAAAAGTCCACTTCCAAGCGAAGGGCACTCAAGTCCTGATAGTTGGCCCGGTCAATCTCGCGGGTCTGTTTGTGGGTAATGACGTGTTCGGCTAACGCAGCAAGCCACACATACAGCAGGCAAGCCGCAAATGTGAGCTGTGAGAGACGCAGAAAGTGGCACAGGTGACTGATTTACAGATCAAAGCCAGTTTCCTTCATATCGGCAAACATTTCTTCAATCTACATCGGACGTCTATACAGTAGCAGTACGGCCTAGGCCGAGCCTAAATTGGTGTCCAGAAAAGTCTGTCTTTGCCCGCTTGCCAAAATAACACCAAGTGGGTGGCATAGGTCTTGGCTTTGGTCAGTATACCACCGACTTCAACCAGATCGAATAATCTTTGACCCAGGGAATTTGGTTGGTGCGCTGCCAATGCTTGGTGCCGCCCAACATGACGAGGTTGTCTGCCGCGCCTGGCGCAAGACATAGTAATTCTAGCCCCAGCAGTGCACCTTCTCAAGCACTAGACAGTGTCTAAACACTATCTACCCACTAACGTGACACGGGCTTTGGGCGGCGGCAGGTCGCACTGCTGCT
>DAOTUR010000602.1:0-4220 GCA_034436915.1 Anaerolineae bacterium | reverse complement strand
CAAAATGTATTTTGGCGTAGGGACAGGGCCTGCCCTGTCCATTTTCACGCGATGAACGGACAGGGCAGGCCCTGTCCCTACACGAATCATGCATAACATTTTGCATTATCAAACGGTCTTTGACATTGGCGTCGGAGTTGTCAGGACACCCTCATATCCGTTTGGCGTTTGTGATGATGAGCCTGCATGAGCGGTAGATCGTCACTGCACAACGTTCATTTTGGGCGCAGCGTGCTGATCGGTGTAAACGATAACGTGGTGAGCTGTTTTGATCCGTAAAATCGTGTTGGTGTAGGGGCGACCCATAGGTCGCCCGCTGGAAATGGATATTTAGGGCATGGCCCGCCAAGCGTAGCCACCGAAGGTATGCCACTACAACGACACCACGCCATTCTGTACAACGATCCGCCTGTTACGCCCTGCAAAGACACACTCTCGCAAATTATGTTAGCACCACCGGTTCCATATCATTCCAGTTCGGGCCATACTGAGCGTTGGCAACCAGCGGCACAGTCAGCGGTTGAGGGGCAATCGGATTCGCATCCTCCATGATCCGCACGATCTCGCGGGCAACAGGCACAACCAAGTCTGATGGCACTTCAAACACGAGTTCGTCATGCACCTGCAAGATCATTTTGACCGTCGGGAATTTTTCTTGCAGGAAGCTGTGCAGGCGTAGCGTTGCCAGCTTGAGGATGTCCGCCGCTGTCCCCTGGATCGGCGCATTGATCGCTGCCCGTTCTTCTGCCTGACGCACCTGCCCATTGCTCGATTTGTTCTTGAGGGCGGGAAAATTGCGGCGGCGCTTCATCAGCGTCTCCACATAGCCCACATCGGCGGCCATCTTCTTGGTATTCTCGATATATTCATCGACTTTGGCGAAGCGGGCGCGATAGGTCTTGACGAAGGAATCGGCTTCGGCATAGGTGAGTTCGCTGTCGCGGGCGAGGCGATGAGCACCCATGCCATACATGATGCCAAAATTGACGCGCTTGGCGAAACTGCGTTGCGGGCTTGTGACCTCTTCGGCGGGGATGCCGTACACCGTCGCGGCTGTCGCCCGATGAATATCTTCGCCGCGCTGGAAGGCCGAGATGATGCCTTGATCCTGGCTGATATGGGCCATCAGGCGCAGTTCAATCTGGCTGTAATCCACCGACAGCAGCATATGGCCGGGCGCAGCAATGAAGGCACGGCGCACATCGCGGCCCAGTTCAGTCTTGTTGGGGATGTTTTGCAGGTTGGGGCTGTTGCTGCTGACGCGGCCCGTCGCCGTCCCGGTCTGGTTGTAGCTGGTATGCACGCGGCCTGTGCGCGGATTGACCAGACTCGGCAGCGCATCGATATAGGTGCTCTTGAGTTTGGACAGTTCCCGATATTCGATGATGACCGGAATCACTGGATGCTTGTCATACAGCGCATCGAGCGTATTCACATCCGTTGAATAGCCCTGCGCCGTTTTACGCAGGCCCGCCACCGACAGCTTGAGCTTCTCGAACAGCACTTCATTGAGCTGTTTGGTGCTGCCAATCTTAAACGCCTCGCCCACCATCGCATAAATGCGTTCTTCAAGCGCCAGCATCATGCCGTTGAGTTTATCGCTCAACTTCGCCAGATAGGGCAGATCGAGCATCACGCCCTGCTGCTCCATCGACGCGATGACGGGGATGAGCGGCATTTCCAACGTCTCATACAGCGACGAGAGTTCTTTGCTCTTGATTTCATCGGGCAGCGATTGCGGCATTGCCAGCGGGATCGTCGGCGTCTCCAGCGCCAACTGCATCGTCAGGGCGGCATCGGCGGCGGCGTAGGGGGCGGCCTCCTCAACCGGGACTTCGGCCATTGTGCGGCGCTTTTTGGCCTTGAGCAGCGTGTCAATCTCGGTCATACGCACATTCAGGCGCGAATAGGCCAGATTCTTGAGGCCGAGATTCTTGCTGATCGGGTCAACAATCCACTCCGCCACCATCGTATCAAACGTGATCGGCTGCACATCGATTCCATAGCGGCGCAGCATGACCAGATCATACGAGGCGTTATGGCCGATTTTGGCGATAGCCGGATTCGTCAGCGGGCCGCGCAGGGCGTCAATCACGGTTTGCAGGGGCAGTTGATTGGGGGCAGGCGTGACGAACATCGTGCCTGCGCCCTCGGCGATATGCCCGACGGGGATGTAATAGGCGATGGAGCCATCAACTGACAGCGAAATGCCCACCAGATCGGCCTGCATCTGATCGACGCTGGTCGTCTCGGTATCGAAGGCGATATGCGTGGCCGCTTCGAGCACCTGTACCAGTCCGTCCAGCGTGTCCTGATCATCAACGATGATGGTATGGACAAGATCAGCCGCCTCAACCTTCGTCGTGCTCATCTCCTGCGGGCGTGATGTGTTTTCCGCATTGACGATGCGATAGAGGCGATCCGTATGCGTGCGGAAGCTGAGTTCATCGAACATGGCTTCGACGGTAGCGAGATCAAAATCATGGGCGACGCAGCGCTCAAGATCGAGCGTCACAGGCAAATCGCGCATGATGCGGGCCAGCCGATAGCTCATATAGGCGCTGTCACGGCCCACCGTCAGCTTTTCGCGCACGCCCTTCGACAGAAGCTGCAAATTGTCGTAGATGCCATCCAGCGAGCCGTACTGCTGCAAAAGCTGTTTGGCGGTCTTGTCGCCGATGCCTGCCACGCCGGGGATGTTGTCGGAGTTATCGCCCACCAGCGCCTTGTAGTCAATCAGGCGAATGGGCGGGAAGCCGTATTCCTGCTGGAAATGCGCCTCATCCCACACGATATCGGCCTCGCCGTAGCGTGGAATGCGGACTTTCACATGAGGCGAGAGAAGCTGCAAAATATCCTTGTCACCCGTGATGATATGAATATTGATATCCTGCTCTTCGGCCTGACGGGTGAGCGTGCCAATGATGTCATCAGCCTCGAAGCCTTTGAGCGTAAACAGGGGGATATTGAAGGCTTCGACCAGCGCATGAACCCGCTTAAGCTGCGGCTCAAAATCCGACGGCGGATCGGCTCGCTGCGCTTTGTAATCCGGGAAATACAATTCGCGCCCGGACAGGCCATCATCAAAGGTGGCGGCCAGATATTCGGGGTGATCTTTTTCCAGGATATCGAGCAGCACCGCCGTAAAGCGATGAATCGTACCTGTTGGTTCACCTGTGCGCGATGTGAGATGACTGAGCTGCGGTGTGCGGGCCACGACATAATATTGACGATAGGTGATGGCATGACCATCCAATAAATAGAGCGTGGGGCGTTCGCTCATAGAAACAGCCTCCTCATACAAAAGGCGAACATACGAGCGATTTTAGCACAAAATATCCTGTTTGGTGCGATTTGAACGCCGATTACATCTCAAACGTCTGAGAGTGCCTTGCTCTTATTTGGCGGGCAGCGTTGACACATAGGACAGCGCAGCGTCGGCCCATTGCTCCCATTGATCGCGGTGGACGGCCAGAAGCTGCACCCATTGTTTCATCGGGCGATTGCTGCCAGAGGGATCGAACAGTACGGCATCTTGCAGCGCGAGGGCCTGAGCGTGCTCTGCCCCTGTCAGCTTAAACACCATTGAGCCGTGAAAATAAGATGCGAAGGCATTGCCATTCACATACAGGGTCGCGATGCCAAACATCTGCCCGCGCTTGATGTTGGGCAGTGCGGCCAGATGCTCAGCAATTTTATCGAAGATGCTTTCGGGATTGATCATGTTGAAATTCCTTTACAGGGGCGAGGGAACCCGGTGTTCCGTCGATGGCTGTACTTTAAGCCCACTCAGGGACGGGTTCGCCTGCATAGGCAAGAACAATAGACTGGCGTGAGATACCCGCCTGAATGAGCGCATCAGCGAGAGTTTTATCGTTCATGTCACGCTCGATGATGATTTTGTTTGCAATCAGCCTTACGATCAAGTTGGCATCGGTCACGCGGCGCTGCCGAATGTAACCGACGGAAATGACGGTGTATATTTCCAGTTCCGAGTCATGTACCAGATAGGCGTGTCCATTCAGCCCTTCGCCCGTGTATCCCTGAATGACAGCTTGAAAAATCGCTTTCAAGGTATCCATTGCACAATTTCCTCTCTACTAACCAATGGTGCAAGTCTCGATTTTGCGATCATTTTGCCTCACAAAATCAAATTCTGCGGCTCAGTTTTTGATGGCTAACGGTTCTTAGAGGGCCAAAGCGTCTTTGTAGGGGCGCGA
>DAOTUR010000601.1:0-6160 GCA_034436915.1 Anaerolineae bacterium | reverse complement strand
TCGGAACTGGTGAGGCATTCCGAAGTGCCTATGTATTCGTCTCTAACGGAGCCTTTTCAGGCCAAGTCTGGTAAGCATTGGGGCTAAAAGCCCCTCCCTTTAGGGATGGGGATGCTTACAGGATGCCTAAGCCTGCTTACTTTTGATGATATTTTAGTATACTTAAAAAATGTAACAATTTCCTCAGAGTCTTGTAAACAAATACAAACAATCAAAAAGGCGAGATGGATATCTCGCCTTCGTTTCTATACAGCATAAAAGTCACTACAGCCCGACAATGCGCGCCTGCCCCACCACATTGGCGGCCACATTGCGCGTATCCACAATCAGGCGGCTGTGCTCCACCACATGCCGCCAATCATACTTGTGATGATTGGTGAGGATCACAACGCAGTCCGCCTGTTGAAGCAGTGCCTCGCTATAAGGCGCGCTGGTCAACGTTGTGCCATCTTCCACGCGCAGCACAGGCACAAAAAAGTCATGGTACATGACCTGTGCGCCTTTATGCCGCAGCAGGTCAATGATAGGGAGGGACGGACTTTCGCGCATGTCATCAATATCGGGCTTGTACGCCACGCCGAGCAGCAGGACACGGGCTTTTTTCACGGCCTTTTCATCATCATTGAGCGCTTCGGTAATCCGCTCGACCACGTAATGCGGCATGGCGTTGTTGATCTCGCTCGCCAGATCGATGAAACGCGCTGAGTAGTTGAGCGTCCGCATCTTCCAACTGAGATAGACCGGATCAACCGGAATACAGTGTCCGCCCGCCCCCGGCCCCGGATAAAAGGGCATGAAGCCAAACGGCTTGGTGGCCGCCGCATTGATAATTTCCCGCGCATTGATGCCCAAGCGTCCGCACATCATGGCGACCTCGTTGGCAAAGCTGATATTGACGAGGCGGAACGAGTTTTCCACCAGCTTGACCATCTCCGCCGCTGTCGGCGAGGACACAAGCACCACCCGATCAATCGCGTGCTCATACAACAGTTCTGTCAAGCGAGAGCAGGCCGGTGTCATCCCGCCGATGACTTTGGGCGTGTTCCGCAGGCCGTAGTGGGCATTACCAGGGTCGATTCGTTCGCCGGAGAAGGCGACGAAGATATCATCGCCGATCACAAAGCCGCGTTCCTGCACCATCGGCACGACGTGTTCTACCGTCGTCCCTGGATAGGTAGTGCTCTCCAGGATGATGAGCGACCCGACATGAAGGTGTGCTGACAGCGATGTCAGCGCCGCCCGAATGAAGGTCAAATCAGGTTCACGGTTGATATCGAGTGGGGTCTGGACGCAGATGCTGATCGCGTCCGCCGCTGCGAGTTGGGCATAATCGCTGGTGGGCCGCAAATGCCCCGATTGAACCAGAGCCTGAACACGTTCGGGGGTGACATCGGGGATATAGCTGTCGCCTGCACACAGCATTTTGATTTTATCGGCGTTCATATCGACCAGAGTCACATGCAGGCCCGCCTCGGCAAAGCCAACGGCCAGCGGCAGCCCCACGTAGCCCGCCCCAATCACGCCCACATGGGCCGTCTGTGTACTCAGACGCTCAACAAGAGTCTCATAATGTGTCATTCGCGTTGTCCATAGATGGCAAAAAACAGGTCTAGTATACTCACACTTGCCCATGATTTTGAGATCATATTCAGGCACGAGGCACAGTCTGTTACGCTATAGACACAGAAATGTAAGCAATCGTTCTGTTGGAGCAGGCTTATTCTGCAAAGGTCTCCGAGGAATCCAGCATTCCTCTAATCTTCGTCATCATCCCTCAAGCCATGCTGCAAGGCATCATCCAGATTGGTGCGCGTGGAGGCAGGCGGCACAGGCGGCGCGGGTTGGGTCGGGCGCTGCACAATCCAGTCCCAGAAGCGCGGACGACGTGAGGGCGTGGGGATGCTGCTCGGTGTACGCGGTGTTGGTTTCGGCGGCAAAGGCAGGGCGTGCGTGCGAAGATACGATTTACGCTGCGACACTTTGAGAATGGTATTCGAGGTCTCGCCTATCGAATAGGGCTTCATGTAGGGGGGAAACAGCGGATGCACATTCGACAGCTCATCAGGCAGCGTCAGAATTGGATGCAGTGCCGCCACATGTGTTCGCAGGCTGGCATCATCCGGGATCAGATCAGCGACTTCAATCAGGATGGCGCTGATATTATCGCTACCACCGCGCAAATACGCCCCATGCACCAGGCTCTCAACCGTATGGGCGGTGCTGTGCGCTTGGCACACCACTTGAAGCTGCTGATCGGTAAAATAGCGCGTCAGGCCATCGCTGCACATCAAAAAGCGCATCCCCGGCACGACGCGCCCCGTCACGCAGTCCACCGTGATCGAGTCTTCATAGCCCAGCGCCCGAAACAGCCGCTTGCTCTTGGGATTGCTAGGATCATCGACAGTGTGGTCAATCGTGAGCTGACGAATCGCATCATGGGTAATGATGTAGGCGGGGCTGTCGCCTGCATTAGCAATCGTCAGCGAATCGCCGTGAAAGACTGCCGCCACGATGGTCGCCGCGCCGCCCAGATTCAGCGCATGAAGCTGGCTGTTGACCGCCCGCAGCACTCGCGCCAGCCGTTCGGCGACGTTGTTGGCCGGGGTTTGATAATACATATCGCAGATGGTTTGGACGGCCTGCTGGCTGTAGTGTTCGCCGCGCTGAAGCCCGCCTACCCCATCCGACAGCAGGAAGAGTGCGCCATAATCGCGCAGCACCAGCGGATCATCGGGATAGACATAGGCAATAGAATCCTGATTGTTGCGCCGCCGCTGCCCGCGATGGGTTGCCAGCGCAGGCCAGAGCCGAAAATGCGTCATGGGGCTGTCTCAATATCGTAATGAGTCTTAAATTTTAATGCATGGTCAGATGTTTGGCGAGTAATTCTTGTTAAGGTTGTCTCATAAAGATGTGCTGATGGTTTGGCATCGACTCTCGTAGGACGCGGCCTGCCATATCCATAGTGTCGGACAAGGCGGGCCTTGTCCCTACGATGAAACATCTTCTCACGTGTTGCGAGACATGATTGCGCTTCTGATATAATGGGCCTATTCGAGGAGTGACCGATGGCCGCCAATCCGCAACATCATCACTGGACGCTTGAGCAGTATGTCGAGTATGAGCGTCATGCCGGGCTTCGCCATGAGTATATCGATGGTCATATCTATGCCATGACCGGAGGAACAATCCGTCATGGTATTATCTCAGGCAACATTTTCGCAACGCTCTTTAATGGCTTACGCAGAGGCCCTTGCCGACCCTATAACACTGATGTTGGGATTTCTGCCCAGACACGGCGCAAATACTTCTATCCCGATGTGTCTGTCGTGTGCGGCGAGATTGAGGTTGATCCTGCGCTGCCGGAGCGCATCACGAATCCGATGGTACTTTTTGAAGTTCTCTCAAGTGGTACTGAGGATTACGACAAAACGACCAAGTTTGCCTACTACAAGCTGATCCCCAGTGTGCAGGATTATCTCACCGTTGAGCAGGATCGCCCGGCCCTCACGCACTACACGCGGCAGGATCAGGTGTGGTCTTCTACCGAGTACAGCACGATGAGCGATCAGATTGCTTTGCCCTCGATTGGCTTCACGCTGTTGATGACGGATGTCTATCTCGATATCACATGGGAAGGGCTGCTTTAAGGTTCAGCAGCGTATATCCTCGTAAAATAGCATTCCCACAATAGGCGAAATGGTCTCCAAGACTTTAAAATGAGCATCACAGATGAGACAGATTCCGTCTGACGATCTGCATTTTTGCTAACGAATCCGAGGCTTTATGCGCTTTAGACGACAACGACTCGCCGCCTGGGGCGTACATCTCTACACCGCAACGGGCGGCATCCTGGGGATGCTGGCGCTGCTGGCGGCGGCAGATCGCCAATATCGAGAAGCGTTTTTGCTGCTGGTCATCACCATGCTCATTGATGCCACCGATGGCCTGCTGGCGCGGCGGCTCAATGTCAAAACCGTGCTGCCCGGCTTCGATGGCGCGATGATGGATAATGTCATCGATATCCTCAATTTTGCCTGGACGCCGATTTTTATCATCGCTCGGATTGACGTGCTGCCCCATCCTCTGTGGGTCATCGTGCCGATCCTGGGGGCGCTGTATGCCTACGGCCAGAGCGACATGAAGACCGATGACGGCTTTTTCATCGGCTTCCCGACCTACTGGAGCATCGTCGCGCTGTATCTGTTCTGGTTGCACCCTGTGCCGCTGGTGGCGCTGGCGCTGGTCGTCATTCCGGGCATCCTGTCGTTTGTGCCCACGCGCTATCTGTATCCGAGCAAGGGCAGCGTCCTGTGGCGCTCCAACTGGGCGTTTGGCACGCTGTGGTTCATGCTGGTGATTTATTTGCTGCTGCAAGAGAAGCCGGATCAATGGTTGATCTTGTTCAGCCTCGTCTATCCCGCCTACTATATGTCCGCCAGTTTCTGGGTTGATTTTCGCCTGCGCCGAGGCTTGAACGTGTAACAAATGTCTTGGCGGCAAACAGGATCGCATGGACTCTCTCGGCGGATATATCGCATGGCTCTCCTTGTGGTTAAAATGATCCTTCACCTACAGGAGCGATTTTTATGGATTACACCGTCGATAGCAAAACGCAGTTTCTCGCGGATCAACTCGCTGACTTGAAAGCCCAGGGCCTCTACAACACGATTCGCACCCTGGAAGGCCCGATGGATGCCCGCGTCATCATCAACGGGCGCGAACTGCTCAATTTCTGCGCCAACAATTATCTCGGCCTCGCCAATCATCCGCGTTTGCGCGAAGCCGCCAAACGCGCCATCGATGAGTACGGCATTGGGCCGGGCGCTGTCCGCAGCATCGCAGGCACAATGAGCCTGCATGATCGCCTTGAAAAGCGCTTGGCTGAATTTAAGGACGCGGAGGCGGTCATCACCATGCAGAGCGGCTTCACGGCCAATCTCGCCGTGATTCCGGCGCTGGTGGGCAAAGGCGATGTGATCTTCTCTGATCAATTGAATCACGCCAGCATCATTGATGGCTGCCGCCTGAGCCGCGCCCAGATCGTCGGCTATGCCCACAACGATATCGATGATCTGCGCCGCAAAATAGCCGAGACGACGGAGTATGGCCGCCGCATCATCATCAGCGATGGCGTGTTCAGCATGGATGGCGATATTGCCCCGCTGCCTGATCTGTATGAGGTGGCCCGTGAGCACGATATTCTGCTCATGGTGGATGACGCGCACGGCGAAGGCGTCCTGGGGCGCGGTGGGCGCGGCATTGTCGATCATTTCAATCTGCATGGCAAAGTCGATATTGAGGTCGGCACAATGAGCAAAGCGTTCGGCGTGATGGGCGGCCTGATTGCAGGCAAGCGCGTCATCATCGATTGGCTGCGGCAGCGGGCGCGTCCCTTCCTCTTTAGCAGCGCCGTGACCGTCCCTGATGCCGCCGCCTGCCTTGAAGCTGTCGATATGCTCGAAGCCAGCGACGATCTTGTCAAGCGGCTGTGGGCGAATGCCGAGTTCTTCAAGCAGCAGTTGAGCGGCATGGGCTTTGATATCGGTCACAGTACCACGCCGATTGTGCCTGTCATGCTCGGTGAGGCAAAGCTGGCGCAGGATTTCAGCAAGGCGCTGTTTGAGAACGGCGTGTTTGCAATGGCGATCACCTACCCCACCGTGCCGCAGGGCAAGGCCCGCATCCGCGTGATGAACAGCGCCGCCCATTCGCAGCAGGATTTGGAAGAGGGATTGGCGATCTTCCAGCAGGTCGGGCGCAGTCTGGGGGTCATCAAAGACTAAATCCTGGAAAACACAGGAAAATCGGTGCATTTGATGTGTGAGCATAACCGGCCATGTCCCATATGCACCAACTTAAGCATACGAGACCTCAAAATCATATCAGAGTTGAAAGGTCAGCGGGGTTTTGCCCAGGCGGGCGTGCCGCGGGGCCGCCGCTAAATCCTGACGTAAGGCCTCGAAAAGGTCACGAAGTGCCAAAATTTGGCGAAAACCCTGCTTTTTTAGGTACTCTGAATTTTGGCGAAGGTATTGAGATTACCGGAAAAGCGCCGTAAAGCCCCTTGTTTTAACAATGGGGATATAAGGCGTAAAACTTGCAAAACGATCTCATGATGGCTAAACTTTCACGCAATGCGATCAGACAATGCGCTTCA
>DAOTUR010000600.1:0-10893 GCA_034436915.1 Anaerolineae bacterium | reverse complement strand
GAGACGGCGGCCATTTTCTCCCATTTTTGCCCTCCCCGACCCGCCTCAAATGAGTCGTTGTCACCGATCTGGGGCGGCTTGTGGGGTGTCAGGGGGCGATAAACCATGTGACCGATGGCTTTAGATGCCCACCCTATCACGGTTTTCATTCCTTAAATCCTTAACCTGACAGGTATGGGGACACGGCACGCCGTGCCCCTATTTCTTTTCTGGATTCACGATCTCCGGCGGATTTAGCAGTGTCACATCCACACCATAGTAGCTCGTCACACAGCCATACATCCACGCTGCATCTGTCGCTGTACCCGCCTTCTCTAGACGATCCAGCAAGAGATACTCCTCTATGTTGTAATCCAGCGGCGTCACAAGCACGGGTGTCTGGCCTGCGGCGTGCGCCGCAATGAGAGAGGCATGACGGGCGTCCCATTGGCGGGCATAGGTGGCAAAATTGCCCACCAGCGCCGCATGTCGCAGCAGCACAATCGTTGGGATGAGCAGAAAGGCGCTCAAGAGCGCTGCCGTCACCAGACGATAGGATGGGCTGCGCTTCATGCGATGCAAAACATGGGCGCGGGCCAATCCCACTGCTGCCCAGTAGCCCCACAGCGCAAACAGTAGAATCTGCGTGAAGCGAACGGGCATCAGCGCACGGGCGGCGACGAGGCCCGCGCCGTACATCGGCGGCGTGACGGCCACACAGACCAGCGCGAACCCCGCCAGGAATGAGAGCACAGCGGCCTGTCCCAGGCGGCGCGGCGCGGGCAGATGATCGGCATCCTGCCCGTTGGCGATGGCCCACAACCACACACCCAGAGAGCCGAAGAAAGCCAGGAAAAAATGCATGATGCCATAGGTTTCCAGGGTAAAAATCGCGCTGGCAAACTCTAAGACCGACTGCATCAGCTCAAGCGGATTATTCAGCAGCAGGCTTTGATCCTGCTGCGCCCGCCGAATCTCATTGCCGGGCGATTTGAGGACGACGATAAGCCCAATCGCTGTGACAACCAGCGCCAGCCCCATCACGCCCCAGGTGCGATGTCGCTGCTCGCGGGCCAGCACAAATGTTCCCGCAACCAGCAGCAGCCCCCAGATTGCGCCCTCATACACCGCGTAGATCTCGGATAAGCCCGCAATCAGGAACACGAGCAGAGCAAATGCCAGCGTCAGGACGATCTGACGTGTCCGTGTTCCCGCTGTAAAGATCAGATGAAACGCCACGCCTGCCGCGCCAACGATCAGGATCAGCGGCAGTGAATACGGAATAAGCGCCCCGGCCCAGAAGATCGACTGGCGGCTGACCGCGCCATCGACAAGGCCAAATGTCAGCAGCCCACTCAGCAGCAGCGCGATCCAGCCCGCAGAGGCGATGGTGTACCAGCGCAGCACATCGCGCAGCACGCGCCACAGCACGGCCAGAATCCCCAGAATGAAAAGGGCCGTTACAAAGGAATTGAGCGCGGGTTCAAATGGGGCAATCGCGCTCTTGATAAGGAAATTGGTGTAAAGGCCCGACCATGTGCGATACCACTCCTGCGTCGCGGCAATGGGATTCAGGCGGTTGCCAATGGCCGCTGTACAGAAATCATCGGCCATCATGCGGCTGAATAATCCCATGCCCATATAACTCAGCAGGGCCGCCGTATAGACACCCATGATCAGCCGCAGCCAGAGGGGGAACGCAGGACGTTTGGGTTGAAGGGTCATAATCGGGCCTTATAAGCTGTCTCGTGTTGGTTCAGGGACTCCACGAGAGCATATATCAGAATGGTGGCATATCTGCCATGAGGATTTTAACCCCTTAAGACCGCGCATTGCGATTGCGGACGGCAATCTCCAGGATGCGCTCACGCTGGGCGAAGATCACCAATGTATCGCCCGCCTGCACCTGCGTGTTTTTATCGGGTTTCACCTGGGCTGATTTTGCGCGACCATGCAGCACGATATCCATGTGGTATTGATCCTGCAAACGGCCAATGGTCTGATTTTCCAGCAGCGAACGTGCGTTCACCGTCAGGAGCACCGTACCATACGCCTCGCCATTGACCTCAAGCGTCTGGGTAAAGCCCATATTCAGCGCCATGCCCGCAAACACGGGCGCGGACAGCTCCGATGAACTCAGCACCTCAGCGTGCAGCAGATCATGAATCTGCGTGCTGAATTGATCGTCCCATACGCGCATGATGATACGAATGGTGGGATTGATATGGCGCACGCGCATCGCTGCCTCCAGGTTCACGGCGTCTGTGCCAGTGCAGGCGATGAAGGCATCGGCGTCTTTGAGATTCACCTTTTCGAGGATCATGTGATTTAGCCCATCATCCACGAACAGCGGCACACGCATCTGTTTGAGTTCGTCCGGCACGCCCGGATAGGGATCGTTGTCGATAGCGACCACATCCACATTCAGATTGTGCAGTTGGCGAATCACGCGCAGCCCCACATGCCCCGCGCCCAATACGATCACATGGTTACGATAGGTGTCCACCAGCGCCTCTTTCCACTCATTACGACCTTCCCGATTGAAGAATAAGCGCACAAAATCCGCCACGCCGTTGCCCACGATGAAGATGAGAATCGGCGGCAGCGCATACCAGAAGACGACCAGATACCACTCCGGCGGCACATCATACGGCGTTTGCAGGATCATCAACTGCACGATGATGTAGGGACGGTCAATCAGCGCAATCGGCGGACGACCTGAGTAGGCGTGAAGTTCGCCATAGAAATATCCCCCGATCATCGTCACAACCAGAAAGACGATGATCGACACGCTGAATTGGCGGATGAGGGCCGTTGTATCGCGTGTGAGTGCTCGCACATAGCGGATAGCCCGCACGAGGGAGTGTTGAGGTGACAAGCGCACGCGGCGAGAGTCCAAGACGTATCCTCCTAACATCGATCTCTCTTGAACATACCACGCCTCGCCAGCGTTTGTAAAATTGAGGGGATATGTTTGCAATATTGTGCCGATTCTAGCGTAGAAATAGGGAGGCAGGGGTTTTTAACCCCTGCTATGATTCAGAAGCGGCTTATAAACCTTCATCACGAGGAGACATTATGGAATACAACAGCATGGGCCGCACGGGCCTTACAGTAAGTCGGTTGTGCCTGGGGGCGATGACCTTTGGGCGCGAATCCAGCGAAGACATCAGCCATACCATGCTCAACCGCTTCAAGGAACTGGGCGGCAATTTCATTGATACTGCCGATGTCTACGGCCAGGGCATCTCGGAGACGATTCTGGGGCGCTGGCTGGCGACACAGCCGCGTGATGAGTGGGTGATTGCGACCAAAGTGCGCTTCAATATGGGCGATAAACCCAATCAGATCGGCTTGAGCCGCAAGCATATTCTGGAAGGCGTCCACAACAGCCTGCGCCGCTTGCAAACCGAGTACATCGATCTGTATCAGGTGCATATGTGGGACCCATCGACGCCGCTGGAAGAGACTCTTAGCACGCTCAACGGCTTGGTGCAGAGCGGCAAGGTGCGCTATATCGGCGTGAGCAATTTCACGGGCTGGCAACTGCAAAAGGCGATTGATATCAGCCGCCACAACGGATGGGAAGCCTTCACCTGCTTGCAACCGCTGTATAACCTGCTGGATCGTGACCTGGAATGGGAACTTGCCCCAGTCTGCTTGAATGAGGGCGTGGGCATCATCCCCTGGAGTCCGCTGCGCGGCGGCTGGCTGTCGGGCAAGTTTCGTCGCGGCATGACGGCCCCTCTCGCCAACACCCGCGTGGAAGAGGCGGAGGCGAAGGGCTGGTCGGAGAATTGGACGCTCTACAACACCGACCATACCTGGGGTGTGATTGATACGCTGCTGGCTGTGAGTGCCGAGACGGGCAAAACGCCGGCTCAGATTGCCCTCAACTGGTTGCTGCAACGGCCAGGCGTCACCGCTCCGATCATTGGCGCACGCACGATGGCCCAGTTTGAGGACAACATGGGGGCTGTCGATTGGGCACTGACGACTGAGCAAATGGATCGCCTGACGAGCATTAGCAGCAAGCCGCTGCCGTATCCGTACAGCTTTCAGAGCGGCCTATAAAAATTACGACTTTATCGGGATGGCGTGTGTGCCATCCCGATTTTTAGCCCCGCTTGATCACACGGAAGGCAAACTCGCGCCCCAGGCCTGCCCGTACCAGATGCACCCACACCCCCGCCAGATGCTCCAGATGAATCGCGGCGGCCAGCCCGCCCGCATCGACAGGCTCGAAGCCCAATTCTCGCGCCAATGACAGCGTGACCTGCTTAGCGTCAGCATCGTCCCCGGCCACGAGCATAGAGGCCGCCTGCCCATCAAACACAGGATTTTGGTAGTGCTCCGCGCCAATCGTGTTGAAGGCTTTGACGACCTTTGCGCCTGTCAGGTGTGCCAATTCCTGCGCGGCGCTTTCACCTGTGCCGCCAAAGCGGTTCGACACATCGATGAGAATTTTGCCCGTCCAATCGCCGCCCTCCTGCACCGCGTCGGGGATTGCGCCCCAGCCCAGCGCCATGATGAGCACAGGACTGAATGCCACTGTCTCGGCGACTGTGCCAACCTGTGCGCCAAGTTCGTCACGCAGCGCCTGCATCTTGTCGCTCTCCGGTGTGCGCGAACTGAGCATGATGGTGTGATGGGCCTTCATCAGCGCTTTTGCCATGCTAACGCCGACCTGTCCGGCTCCGATGATTCCGATGTTCATACGATTACTCCTCGTTCTGTGTGTCCATGAGCTGCTGTACTGATGGGTTAGGGATCACAAAATAGACCGCCAGCAGGAAACTCGCCAGCAAACTCAAATATGGATGGATAAATGCCAGGATCAGCGCCACGAAATATAGGAACGGCCCACCCATATACTGACGTGAGATGTGCTTCACCAACGCATAATCTGTCTTCGCGCTGAATAAGCGCTTCTGACTCGAGGCGTACCACCACATGGCATTAAAAAAGATGGCGATCAAAAAGAACCAGAAGTTGTACACCATCAGCGCCACAATCTGATCAGGCTGATTCAGGTATTCAGCGACCAGCGCGGCAGGAAATGGCACAAAAGTCACGCCAAACAGCAGCAGGCCGTTGAGCAGCAGCAGGTTATTATCCGAACGGCGGATGACCGTAAACAACCGATGATGATTAATCCACATCACAAGAATGAAGAAAAAGCTGACGACGAAGGCCAAAAAATTTGGCGCACGTTCCAGCAGCACCGTCCACAACCCCGCTTTTTCCGCCTCCTCAAGCAATGGGACTTTCACATCCAGGATGAGGAGGGTGATGGCAATCGCAAACACCCCATCACTGAAGGCTTCAATACGACCTGTCTCTTTTTCCTGGGCTTCCCTCTGTGAATCAGAACTCATACCGCTCAACACTCCTTCATAAAAATTCTGTCTCCATCATCCACATTTTGCGCTGTTTGCCACCTCCCCATTTCATCAGGGCAGGCAAATTCAGTCAGGCGGATGGTTTTTCAAAGCGCAGCGGGCGCATCCCATTGAGCGTGACCAGCAGCGCCATGCCCACATCGGCAAAGATGGCGACCCACAGCGATGTCAAACCCGTCAGCGCCAGCACCACGAACACCGCCTTCAAGCCAAAGCTCAGGATCACATTCTGGCGAATCAGGCGGCGGGCAAAGCGGGCCAGCCGAATCGCAAACGGAAGCTGCGTCAGATCATCGGCCATGAGCGCCATATCCGCTGTTTCGAGCGCCTGCGGGCTGCCTGCGCCGCCCATCGCAATGCCCAACGTGGCGGCTGCCAAAGCAGGCGTATCGTTCACGCCATCGCCAATCATGGCAATCGGGCCGTACTGCGTCGTAAGCTGCTTGACGGCATGGACTTTATCCTGCGGCATCAATCCCGCCCGTACATCCTGCACACCGACCTGATCAGCAACGGTTCTGGCGACAGCCGCATGATCGCCCGTGAGCATAATCGTCGGCAGCCCAAGCGCGTGCAGATCGCTCACGACACGAGCGCTGCTAGGGCGCACCTCATCGGCCAGACCAATATAGCCGCGTACCTCGTTACCCTCTGCCAGCAGCATCGTCGTATATCCCTGTGCCTCGGCCTGCTTGACCTGCGTGCAGAAGGCGGCAGAATGCGGGAACTCTTTGTCAAACAGGCTGTGACTGCCGAGCGTCACCCGTTTTTCGCCGACTGTACCGCGCACGCCCTGACCCGCCAGCATTTCAACCGCTTCGGCAGGGGCATGACGATCCTGAACGTGATGATCTTGCGCCGCCCGCACGATGGCTTGTGCCAGCGGATGTGTGGTGCGCCGTTCGACAGCGGCGGCCAGTGCGAGGATGTCATCACACGTTGCATGATCTGTAGCACAGTTCAGCACATGATAATCGGTCACTGTTGGTCGGCCCTGTGTCAGCGTGCCCGTCTTATCGAAGGCGATGGCGCGAATCGTGCCGAGGGCTTCCAGGTGAGCGCCACCTTTGATGAGCACACCGCGCCGTGCCGCCGCCGTAATCGCGCTGATGATGGTGACGGGCGTGCTGATGACGAGCGCACACGGGCAGGCGATGACCAGCAGCGACAGCGCCCGATACAGCCACCCATGCTGACCCGCCGTCTCAAGGAGGGGCGCATTGAACAGCAGCGGCGGCGCAATCGCCACCAATGCCGCCAATACCACAACCGCAGGCGTGTAGTAATGGGCAAAGGTGTCAATCAGGCGCTGTGAGGGCGCACGCACACTCTGCGCTTCTTCTACCAGGGCGATGATACGGCTGAGGGTGTTATCGGCAGCCAACCGCGTCACGGTCATGGTCAGTGTGCCTTCGCCATTGATCGTGCCTGCAAACAGGCCATCGCCGCTCTGCTTCTCAACGGCCATACTTTCGCCCGTGATGGAGGCTTGATTGACGCGGCTCAAGCCCGTAAGGACTGTGCCATCCATCGGGATATTTTCGCCGGGCTTGATGAGCAGGGTATCGCCAATGCGAAGCGCCTCAATCGGCACAATATCTTCATGGGCGTCGTGCAAGCGTATGGCCTGCGTGGGCTTGAGCGTCATCAGGCTGCGGATGCTGTCGCGGGCGCGGTCTGAGGTGTAGCCTTCCAGCGCCTCGCCTATCGCAAACAGGAAAATCACCGTCGCGCCCTCCAGATATTCGCCCATCACAATCGCGCCCACTGCCGCAATCGTCATGAGCAGATTGATATTGAAGGTGCGATTGATGAGCAGGGTGTTCCAGCCGCTGCGGGCAATCGGCATGAGCGTGATGAGCATCCCCACCGTGTAGAGAATGACGGAAAAGGGCATTGGCAGGCCAAGCAGCGATAAGACAAATGTCAGGACGATGAGGCCGCCGCCCATGAGCGCCTGCCGTGTCTCATCACGATCCACCAGATAATCCCAGAAGCCAATCACGCCGCCGCGCTTGGTGATATCCACAGGGGCGGGCGGGGCATCCGGTGGCACAAGCGATTTGCCCAGGGCCTGCACGCGCTCTTGCAGCACATCGAATGCTACATCCCCGGTCAGGCGGAGCGTGTTGGTGACAAAATCGACCTGGGCCGTTTGTACGCCGGGCAGATTGGCGACCCCGGTCTCCACTGCGCGGGCGCATCCCGCGCAGTCCATACCCTGTACTGTGTATGTGTGGGTGATCTGTGTCGTGGTCATGACAAAATTCCTGTAACAGTGTCTTTGATCTATGAGTGGGCGGTCATGTATTTAGCGAAAAATAGATCTAACCATGCGTGATATGCAGCAGCCCTTGTTCAAGCAGGATACGAACATGGTCATCGTCCAGGGCATAAAAGACGTGCCGCCCCTCTTTGCGGAAGCGTACCAGATGAAGCTGGCGCAGGCCGCGCAGTTGATGCGAGATAGCCGATTGCGTCATGCCCAGGGCCTCTTCCATCACATGCACGCACACCTCATGATGCATCAGCAGCGTGATGATTTTCAGCCGCGTCGGATCGCTGAGCGCCTTGAAGATTTCCGCGAGACGATGGGCGGTGTCTGTTTCAAGCAAAGCCTCCGGCCCAATATCAGCCGCTGCTTCGCAGAGAGATGAGATTTGAATATCTGTCATTATATGACCAATCCATGAGCATCTATTCATATGTTACAGCGAATCAGGTTCCTGTCAATCGTAATCGACTGTGATTGATACAGGGCGAGTAATTATTTTGACAATGTCACATTAAACATTTGTTCTATGAAGTCAAGTTCAAAGCACAGATGAGCGGGATCTAATGTTTCATCAAATTACAAAAGGTTCTCGCCTGTTTTTAGAACATTTATGCAATGTGACATTGTCAAATTATTCAGCTATCCGTGAGAATCGTGGGTTTGTAGGGGCACGATGGATCGTGCCCTGGTGATTTATAGGGAATTTGGCGTGAGCGCGATGCATCGTGCCCAAAATGTACGTTTGGCATACGTTGTATAGCCTTCCTCTCACAAAAACGTTTCTCATCCCCTAAACCAATCCCTCTAAGATTCTCAGGCTGAGTTGGCTATAATCCAGGAAAGATGGTTCATACCACAAGGACGGGATTATGCCACCGAGCGAACATCCCAGACAAAAAGGCTCACACAACTCCAATATCCCCCCCTTTCCTCCGCGTGAGGAATGGCGGCGTTGGCTGTGGCCGGGACTACTGCTGCTGTTTCTGGTCGTTGTTGTCGCCGTCGGGACGGTGTGGAATTCGCGTTTCGCCACCGACAGCAGCGTGATTGAAGTGCCGTACTCGATTGTGCGGAACAATGCCGCTGCGAATCTCAAGCAGATTGATATTGCCAGCGATGGCATGTCGGCCAAAGGCGAGTTTCGCACGCCTGTGAAATACACCAAAGAGGGCGCAGCGGAACAGAGTGTGACCCAATTCCGCACCAATCTGCCGTTGGACAGCGGCGCGGTGTTAGAGGATATTTTGCGCCGCAGCAACCCGGACGCGCTGGTGCAGGCCACTGCCCCGGCAACGACCTCGCTTCTGTTGATTCTGCTGCAATATACGCCGCTGCTGCTGATGGTGGGTCTGCTGTTCTGGTTGGTGCGCCGCGCCCAGGGCCAAATGTCGGGCATGTTCAGCTTTGGCAAGTCGCAGGCGCGGGAATATGATCTTGAACGGCCCCAGGTGACATTTGCTGATATCGCAGGCCAGGACTCGGCCAAAGCCGAACTGGTTGAAATTGTCGATTTTCTCCGCAACCCCGACAAATACATCAGCATGGGGGCGCGTGTGCCACACGGCGTCCTGCTGGTGGGGCCGCCAGGGACAGGCAAGACGCTGATGGCACGCGCTGTCGCAGGCGAGGCCAACTGCTCGTTTTACAGCATCGCCGCCTCGGAATTTGTTGAGATGTTCGTCGGCGTCGGCGCGTCGCGGGTGCGTGATCTGTTCAGTCGGGCCAAAGAAAATGCACCGAGCATCGTCTTCATTGATGAGATTGATGCGGTGGGGCGGCAGCGCGGCGCGGGCCTGGGCGGGGGCAATGATGAGCGTGAACAGACGCTCAACCAGATGCTGTCCGAACTCGATGGCTTTGAGCAGTCGGCAACGGTCATTGTGATGGCGGCGACCAACCGCCCGGATGTACTCGATCCGGCGTTGCTGCGTCCAGGCCGTTTTGATCGTCAGGTGACGGTTGATCTGCCGGATCGCAAAGGCCGCCACGATATCCTCAAGATTCATACCAAAGGCAAGCCCGTCGATCCCGGCGTGCGGTTGGAAGATATCGCCAGCGCCACGATTGGCTTCTCCGGCGCGGATCTGGCAAATCTGGCGAATGAGGCAGCGCTCACGGCAGCGCGGCGCGATCACAAGAAGATCACGCTGGAAGATTTTAGCTCGTCGTTTGAGCGCATCATCCTCGGCACGGAACGTCCGCCGCTCTCCAATCCAGAGGAGCGCCGCACTGTCGCCTATCACGAGGCCGGCCATGCCCTTGTAGCGATGATCACACCAGGAGCAGATCGCGTGCTCAAGGTGACGATTACGCCGCGTGGACAGGCACTTGGTATCACGGCCTTCATGCCGGAAGATGACCGCCGTAACTACTCGCGCCGCTATCTTGAAGCGACGATGGCGGTGGCATTGGGCGGACGCATTGCCGAAGAAATCGTCTTCAATGATGTGACGACAGGGGCCAGCAACGATCTGCGCCGCGTCACCGATCTCGCCCGCCGCATGGTGGCACAGTTCGGCATGAGCGATGCGATTGGCCCGCTCAACTTTGGCGAAAATGAGTCGCAGCCGTTCCTCGGCCACAGCCTGTCGCAAAATCGCAGCTACAGCGAAGACACAGCGGGCCGCATTGATGGCGAAGTCCGCAAGATTGTGGATGCCATCTTTGTCCGCACCAAACAGCATGTCGTCGCCAACCGTGACAAGTTGGATGCCCTGGCCCAGGCGCTGCTGGAGCGCGAGATGCTAGAGCGCGATGAGGTGCTGGAGATCATGGGCTTCTTCGACAACAAGCCGATTGATGCCCCCGAAGAGCAGCCCTCGCCCGGCCCTGATCTGGGCTTATTCACCGGGGCAACCTCGTCGCCGGATGTGAGCAGCGATTAAGCTGCTAATCACATAACACAATGTAGGTAATTGTTCACCTATCCATGAGAATCGCGGGTTTGTAGGGGCAGGATATATCCTGCCCGCCAAATTCCCCACAAACCACACGGGCGCGATATATCGCGCCCCTACAAAGGCCTTCGTCGCATGGTTAGATGAAATAGATACCAATGTAGGGGCGACCCATGGGTCGCCCTTTATATCAAATCGTTTGTGCGAGGGCGATTAGGGGTGGCCTTTATGTCAAATCGTTTGTGCGAGGGCGACCCATTAGGGCGATTGCATCAAATCGTAATTTGGTGAAATTAATATGTTCACGATGGTTCTTGTAGGGGTGTGGCGTGCCATACCC
>DAOTUR010000599.1:0-9358 GCA_034436915.1 Anaerolineae bacterium | reverse complement strand
CATGTTTGTCAAAATAGTCAGCACCGCGTTCACGATAAGGACTGCCATCGCGCAACAGATGATAGGCAATGACTAAGATCGAATGGGCAACAGCGACAGCCGCCCGTTTAGAGCCACGCCGACGAGCTAATCGGCGGTATTGAGCCCCTAAATAATTCTGGGCACGGCGTTGGGTGTGGGCTGCTTGAACAAGAGCCGATTTGAGATACTTATTGCCTTTAGAAGTTTTGCCAGAATAATTTCGCCCCGCACTCTCGTTTTTTCCCGGTGTTAACCCCGCCCATGAAGCGGCATGACCCGCTGTTTCAAAACGGGACATATCCTAGCCACCAGACACCAAACAAAAGTTCGGAACAAACACAGTGGGAATAGGATCGTCTAACGTTAATCGTCGCTCTAAAAAGTCTAATCCTAGGCGAAACAGGCTCAAATCCTGGCGATTGGCGCGATCAATCTCACGGGTGCGCTTGTGTGTGACAACATATTCGGCCAGCCCAATCAACCCGAGATAGAGCAAACACACCGCCAGGGTCAGGCGCGACAAACGCAGAAAGTGGCGCAGGTGGCGGGCCTCCAGATCAAAGCCATGTCCCTTCATGTCCCCAAACATCTCCTCAATCCACATGCGCCGTCCATACAACAGAAGCGTGGCTTGGGCCGAGGGACAATTGGTCGCGAGAAACCAGGGCTTGTCTTCGCCTGTGCGCCAAAACAACACCAGATGAGTGGGGTAGGGACTGGCTTGCGTCAAGACAAGTGACTCCCACCAGATCGGCTGATCCTTGGTCAAAGGCAGCGCATCGATGCGCTGCCACTGCTTGCTGCCCTTCAGCATGACCAGATTGTCACACGGCTGACGTAAGGCATAGGTCCAACCCCAAAAGCGGACATGTTCAAGCACCAGGCAATGCCCAAATTCACTATCCCCGACCAGCGTGACCTGTGTTTTTGCTGGCAGAAGACTGGCAACATAGGTCAGGAGTTTGACCTGCGTCGCTGTGCTGCTGTGTCCGCGCGATCCGTGTAACCATGTCCAGGCAATCGGCAGCGACCGCCGCCGATACGCCACACTCACCATCAACAAGCGAAACCCAAACGCCACCTTGGTCGCGTCAATGATGAGATGCACCGTTCCCGCACTGGCGGCGGACCTCAACACGGGTTCAGCAAACGGTCGATACCAAGCGTCGACCTCGACGGCCGGGTTCTTCAAAAACCGTTCCAAGCGCTTGACAATGCTCCATTTTTCGGCACGGATCGGTATGGTGCGGGCGACGAGCGGCAACTGGACACTTTTCGCTCGCAAAATCCCCATCATCAGATAAATCAAGTTAGCTAAACGGGTGTCGCAGTCATCGAGAATCTGTTGCATCAGATACCTGTGCAAGCTACGATACAGTTGAGAAATGGGAAGGGATGGCATCGACGATTCTCCGGTTGATTTTGTGTGGTAACTCAACCTTACCTGAAATTCGCCCGCATTCCAACTCATTTCTCTCGCTCATCTGTTCAGTGTCCGGTCGCTAGGAGGCGGTGAACCATGTTGAGAGTGTTCCTAATGGAGAGCGGGGTAACACTGTAACGCATGTTTGACGGCGACAAGAGCAATCTGTGTTGTTGAGGTGCATCGTCGACAAACTGCATCGTTAGTCTTTCCTACTGGCTTCGTCCTCCACCCGGACGGGCAGATCAAGCGCCGCTTGCAGTTTGGTCAGCACGGCATCCCGTTCGGCTTGCTTCTCCCACCATTCCAACTCCAACATTAGCCGATGCTGTCCGCCTGCCTGCGACGTGATTTTGAGGACAATAGCATAACTGTTGCCTGTATTGTCCGGGATAATCCCCTGAATCTGCGCCGCTGTGTAACTGTCTTCGGTGATGCTGCCATCATTTGAGACGTAGCGTCTGACGAGTTGATGGGTTGATTTGTCGACGATCAACCATTTCTCCCTGGTAATAATGTTCCATTGGTCACGGAATGCCGCCAGGATGAATACATCAAATGCCGCCAGCGTTCCCAATATAATGATGCTGAAGATGGTCGGGAGTCGGGGTGAGGCGATTAATGTCACAATTACCAGCACGGTACTGAGCATCAACAGATAGCGATATTCACTGAGCCCTTTCCCCTTATCGGTAAGGCGAATTTTAAAATCTTGATAATAAACAAGTTGCTGTGGCGTATCTTCAATTTGCTGCATAGCGCAGCCATATATCGGTCTTCTTTGGTATTCATAATATGGATTTTATGGTTGGGGTCAACGTGGCTGGTAGTACAATTAATCACATCGCCGTCGTGGTCGAAAATATTGACGATGCGCTCCCTCTGGCGGGATATGCCTGGCCTGCTGTTTGATAGAACGCAGGACGTGCCTGCCGCAGGAGCAGGTGAAAATCGCCTTTCCGGAAGCAGGCGGCGGCGGATCGCGCCTGCCGCCCCACTATATCTGGGTGGCCTGACACTTCCAGCGCCACATCCGTTACCAGATTCAGGAGGGTGTTAATCTCAGTCAATGCGAGAGCCCGTTCCAGCAGCTTTGGCTCCTGCGCTTGATAGGCCCCGCACATATCCCGTACAACAGCGATCTGAATCGCCTGATAGGTGTCATTGTTGTAGTGCGCATGGTAGTCATGGCGGCATCCACACGCGCGGTATACGCAGCAAGGTCATCGTCGCTCAAGTTTGAGAGACGCGGAGAGTGGGTCATGAGAAACTCCCGTTTATAGAAGATGTTGAATGAAGGTCTGAATCAGACCAGCGGCCTCCTGTCAGTCGCTGGTCTTCTCTGTGAGGACGCGCCCCGGGCTGATGAAGGAGACGCCTTCTGTTCCCCGACGGCTGACCATAACCGCCTCGATGATAGGCTCATACACGGCTGTTTGCGCGCTCCATTCCACGAGAAAGTTTGCGCCCCAGCCGCCTTTGCCTTCCTGTGGCTCAATCACAATCGCAGTCGTCGCCATCGCAGTCAGTTGAATCGGCACCTCGACATATTCACGGACGAGAGCGCCCTCGGTGTTGTAGTAGCGCACGGAGGACACCACAATCGCATTTTGGGGGTCGGAATTGTGAATCGCGAGGGTGGTTGTCAGAGCGAGCGTTTCGTTGGCACTGCCATAGAACACCTCGGCATAGGCAGGCACAAATACCGTCTGTCCCATCACGCTGTCCAGATCTGTGAGCGAGGCCGGGGGCAGCGTGGGAATCAGCGGTGCTGTGCTGGGTGGGATTGGTTGGCATCCAGCCACTATGATCGCGCTGAGGATGATTATGAAACACATCTGAAGACTTGCTTTCACGTGCGGCTCCCTCGTGTTGGTCATTGGTCGATCAAAAAATCATTCGGGATAAGGGCGGGCATATCTCGCCCTTCACTCATATTTTCCGAGATGCTGCGGAAAGACCCGCTTTCTCCCAGGCTGCAACCTGATTATTTATGCGTTTTGGTGGGTGGAAAGGACTTGTCCAGTCCATAGGCCACTGTAAGCGGCCACACGAACAGCACGCCCACATCAGGCCGCGCCCAATCCCCAACATAGGCCGTGGTTGCCTGCACAACCCGCTCAAGTGTCACATCATCTTTCACGGCTGAAAAGAGGGTGCGATGGTGGATTTCCTGGCGGCGCAGCAGCGATGACAGCGAAAACATGAGGCCCACATCATCGCGGAAGCCCTGCGCCACCTGTGAGAGACCGGCGCTCTCAAGAATTGTGACTCCTCCAATGCCATTTTTGATCCACACATCCAGCATCTCAGAGGCTTGATCGACATCTTTGGAGACGAACATTACCATATACATTATCATTCCTCCTTGTTAAGCGCTCAGATTTTCGGCTTGAGGTTGCAGTGGGACTTCATCAGACTGCGAGAACGACCAACGCACAAGCGGCGGCGTAATCAGAGTCGTCACCAGCACAACGAAAATAATCACAGTGAAAACATCTGGTGTGAGAATACCATAGCTCACGCCAAGCGCCGCGATAATCAAGCCCACTTCACCTCGACTCACCATGCCCACGCCAATGCGCAGGGCGGTAATGTTGCTCTCGCCTGCCAGACGAATGCCGCCACCTGCCCCAATGATTTTTGTCGCAACGGCTAATGCTGTCATCACCAGCGCAAACGGAAGAAGTTCAGCCGTGAGCAGGCGCAAATTGGCCTGTAAACCAATGCTGACGAAGAACAGCGGCACAAGAAAACCATAATTCAAGGCGTGGATACCGCGCCCAATCTGTTCCACAGCGCGATGGCGGGCCTGGCGCACGCCAACTCCCACAAGAAATGCGCCTGTAATGGCTGCAATGCCGCCAAAATACTCGGCTGCAAAGCTCATCAGCAGCACGGAGACAAATGCAAATGTCAAAGATCCTTCTGAGATCGTCAGGCGGCTCACAGCGTTGAGCAAACGGGGCAGCACAAACCAGCTCAATAATGATCCAATGACGAGAAAGCCCGCCATCCGCGCAAGCACTTCAGGGATCGAGCGTGCCTCTGCTCCCAGGACGATGCCACCCGGATTGATCGCGAGAAAGAGAGACAGCAGCAGAATGACCACAGCATCATCGATAAGCGCTGCGCCAAGGAGGGTCACGCCTTCGCGCTGGCGGATGACACCCAGCTCGATCATGATCTGGGCCGTGATGCTGGTACTCATAGAGGCCAGCAAAATACCAATGAACAGCGCATTTTCAAATGGATAGTCGAAGGCCATGACTGCGGGGGGAATGAGCACAAGAGGCACAAAGACACCGAGTAGACCAGCAAATACGGCAGGCTTGCCCACCTCACGCAAACTTTGTGGATCAACTTCGAGGCCAGCCATAAACACGAGCAGCAGGACGCCGATTTCTGCCACTTCAATTACAGTACGCCCAACATGAGCGCCATCGGGGAAAAACGTGGGATTGCCGAGAATGTTGAGAAGTGTGGGGCCCAGAATCACACCGGCCAGGAGTTCTCCCAGCACAGCAGGTTGACCCAGACGAGAGGTGAGGTAGCCCAGGGCCTTCGCGAAGCCAATCATCAGGCCAAGTGCCAAAAAGAACTGAACGATTTGAGTCATAGAGTCGACTCCTTATGAGGTGGCGCGACTCCTCCATAGAGAAGGCATCGCTGATCCAGCCATTGAGAAATACAAATTGCGAATAAGCAAACGTGCGATGTCATATGACAACCTATCACTGTGAACTTGGGAAACAAGCGGAGACAACGGCATACGCAGGACTTAAAGATCAGGCGCTGCCCCGATCATGCAAAGAGAGTCTTTGCATTTGATAATATGTGTTTACCAGATAAAGGTCTATATTGCGAGGGATTACTATAAGATACTCATGTTAGGAGAGAACAGATGCGGGGCTTCACGGCGCTTCTTCGGTGACTTTGTTCATGGCTTGGTATGAGCAGGTCTGGTCAGTCGGAAGCGGATCGATGTGCAGTGGTGATCGCTTGAGTCTGCTGACCCGGAGGTATGTGCAGGTGATGTGCTGGGAGCTGGCGCGTCTTCTTGCCAACCGAGATGGCGAGCGAGTCAGTGACTTTGGCGGCAGGCACTGGTTCGGGTGGATGGGTCGGGGGTTACATTTCGGCCCTACAGCCAGAATCGAGAGTCAATGCAAAAACAAAGACAACAGACTATAATTAACGCGCCTATAGAGCCATTCAGTGGATGCTGCCCATGCCTGATCATATTCCCTATCTTCGCATCTTCCTTTCGTCGCCCGGCGATGTGAACGAAGAACGCAAAATTGCCATTGAAGTGATTGAAGCGCTGCCCTATCGTCCGGCCTTTCGTGATAAAGTCGCCTTTCGCGTCATTGCCTGGGATCGACCAGGAGCCGACACACCGATGCTGGCGAGTCTCACCCCACAGGAGGCCATCAATCGCGGCCTGCCCAAACCGTCTGAGTGCGATATCACGCTGGTGATCTTCTGGAAACGCATGGGGACGCCGTTTGTCGATCTGGCTGATAGTCAAGCGTATGAGAGCGGCACGCATTGGGAATTGCTGGATGCGCTGAAAAACCCAGGCTGCGAAACGCTCATCTTTCATCGCACCGAGGAAGTGATGTTTAAGGCAAGTGATAAAGCGGGACAAGAACAGTATGAGCGTGTGCAGCAATTTTTTGGCTCCGAGGTGTTCTACAAAGACGGGCGGATTTTGCGCGGGGTGAATCAGTATGCTGCGCCGGAAGATTTTCGCCTGAAGATGCAGACCTTCATGGAAGATGTGGTCTTGCGGATTTTGGAGACGCTAAAAAAAAGGCCGCTAACGCCTGAGCCGACGCTGCCCGTTAGCCCGAATATTGTGACGGTGGAAAAGGCGGATTGGCCGCCCGATCAATCGCCCTTTCCGGGACTGCGGGCGTTTACGGCAGAGGATGCGCCTATATTCTTTGGGCGTGGGGTCGAAATCAGTGAATTGGTCAAGCGCGTTGAGGCGAGCCGCTTTGTGGCAGTGGTGGCAGCGTCGGGCAGCGGCAAATCATCGCTGGTGGCAGCGGGCCTGATCCCACGCCTGAAAGCGAATGCGATTTCCAATGAGACAACGGGCAGCAAAGATTGGTTCGTATGCCGTTTCACGCCAGGTCGCCAGCCGTTTGAGGCGCTGGCCGATGCGCTGATGGATGTGATTCCCGCCCTCGCCTGTGCCGATGCGATTGATTACCCCGATAAACTGGAACGCCTGACGGGCAGCCTCAGCAAAGCGCCGGAGCGCCTGTCCAAAACCCTCACTCATGCCCTGAAAAACGAAAAAGCCTGGGCCGATGTACTGCTGTTCATCGACCAGTTTGAAGAATTGTTCACGCTGGCAAAAGGGGAGAGTATCGTGCCCTTTGCACAGATGCTGCTGGAGGCGGTGGCGTCTCCGCGTGTGCGGGTGGTGATCACGGTGCGGCATGATTTTGTGCATCGGGCGATTGAAATTCCTGAGCTGGCAAAGCTGCTCAATCTGGCGTCATTCAATCTGGCATCACCGACTGTCGCGGCGCTGGCGCAGATGGTCAAACGCCCGGCAGAATTGGCGGCGCTGGAATTTGAGGCGGGTCTGCCCGAACACATCCTGAGCGAGATGGGCAGTGATGCCGGGGCACTGGCCCTGCTGGCCTACACACTGGATGAACTCTATAAGATTGCCGATAAACGGCATGATCGCCGCCTGACCTTTGTCGATTATGAAGCATTGGGCGGGGTGCAGGGCGCGATTGGCAAGCGGGCCGAGCAGACCTACCAGATGTTTGCGGGGACAGACGATGAGAAGAAGGCGCTGTTAGGGCGCGTCTTCCGCGAATTGGTGACAGTCGATGAGCGGGCCGTAGCTACCCGCCAACACTGCTCGATTGAACGCTTTGACGCGGAATGTCTGATATTGGTACATGCCTTCACGGATGCGCGATTGCTGGTGATGGATGAGTCCCAGGTGGAAGTGGCGCATGAAGCGCTGTTTCGCAGTTGGGGACGCTTGAAAGACTGGATCGCTGAGGCGCAGGAAGACCTGATTTTACTGCGCCAGGTGCGGAATGCGGCGCACGATTGGCAGGCGAAAGAGCGCCCCGATTATCTGCTGTGGCCGCAAGAACGGCTGACACTGGTGTCTGCGATGCAGGCGCGGCTGAACCCGGAGCTGAACGAGGTCGAGCGGGATTTCATCGAGCCGGAGCAGGCGCGTTTGCTGCGCGAAATTGAAACGTTGCCCAAAACTGACACCAGCCATGAGCGGCGGCGCGATATAGGGGATCGCCTGGCCGTGATTGGCGACACAAGGCCGGGGGTGGGCGTGAAAAACGGGCTTCCTGATATCGTGTGGTTGCCGGTGGCGGGGTCAGGTGGGGCGTACAAATTTGAGTTTGGTGAATTTGAAGTCAAGCCATTTTTGATGGCGAAATACCAGATTAGCTATGTCCAGTTCCAGGCGTTTGTGGAGGCCGCCGATGGGTTTGAGGATGAGCGCTGGTGGGAGGGGATGCCGGACGAATACAAGAAGCAGGGCTTAGACCAGCAACGCACGAAAATAGCCAATGCGCCGCGCGATACTGTGTCATGGTATCAGGCGGTGGCGTTTACGCGCTGGCTGGATGTCAGATATCGGGAATTGAACGTGTTGTCCTCCTTTGCGGACGCGGTAGGCGGCGTCCCTACGAATACGTCATGGCAAATCCGTCTGCCGACGGAATGGGAATGGCAGTGGGCGGCGCAGGGGGGAGGGAAGGCCAAGTCCTACCCCTGGGGCGAATGGCAGGCGGGGTATGCCAACACGGACCAAGCGGGCTTAAATCGGAGCACGGCGGTGGGCATGTATCCACATGGCGCGGCGGAGAGTGGGGCGCTGGATGTGGCCGGCAATCTGTGGGAGTGGTGCTTAAACGATTATGGCGAGCCTAAGATCGTTAATGGATTTACTAATAGTCAAAATAAGACGCTGCGCGGCGGCTCGTGGTACAACCTTCGTGTCAACGCCCGTGCCGCGTACCGTTACTACCCCTACCCGGACGATCGTAACTTCAGTGTCGGTTTTCGCGTGGTTCGTCCCCCTTCTTAATGGGTTTCTGTCATCCGATGGGGCGGTGCTGCGAAGCAGCAAGCGCGTAGCGCTAGACCCTCGCGGTTGGCAGTGGCGGTTGACCCCTGCGCGAAGCGCAGTAGAAATTTTTTGGGGGGGGTAACCCTGACCGCAACCGCAAAGCTGCGCTGGGAGAAGGGATTTTCTGCGGGTCAAGCTGACGAGATTGCGCCGCTTAAGGCGGCGGTGGTCTGTAGAGATAGGGCTGTATTTTTGTATTGGCTGTATTTTGTGATTCGGGGCGATATATCTGACATCTACCGGACATCGTGTCATAGAACTGAACCCAGCACGATCAGAGACTATTCTAAAGGAGATTCGACATCTGATGGAGTCAAAGCGTCATCCACCGAAGTTTGCTTGGTAACTACATCCGCAATAATCGTCCCAATTTCATCAGTGCTTATATCAGACTGATCGCTTTTGCTATAGATCATGATGAACAACAGGCAGGGCGATTGCATCTAAATTTGCAGGACTTTAAGGAGATAGGCTTCACTCCAACCAGCCTTGAGCCGTTTGCCTTTCACGCTTTGTTTGGCCGAGGTTTCTTGTTTGAGCAGGTTGAGGGCCATGTGGCGCAGTACCGCGAAATTCTGTGGAGCATGGCCGATGCGGACACGCGAGTCATCTTCGCGGAACGGTATGTGTCAAGAGCGGTAAGACAACTTGGTGAAAATGTTTAAGAGAGACTCTCTCTCGACTGTGGTGGATTGATCCACACAGCAGACGGCGCGCCTTTGACCTGCGGATATCCGCGACGAAAGCGGGCGGGATGCTGGGCATAGGCGGTCGCCATG
>DAOTUR010000598.1:0-6734 GCA_034436915.1 Anaerolineae bacterium | reverse complement strand
GACAGCGCTCGGCAAAGTCACGGCATCGCACAAACATCTCAAGACGCTTCACCACTCTGACGGCTACACTTACCAGAAAGGACAAGGCGCTATCCCTCCCCATGCCTAAAGGCAGGGGTCTCTCGCGCCGATTCGATGAAAAGATGTAAACCCCTTCTGCGTTTATTTGGGTGTCCACTCCACCTTCTCAGGATTGTAAACCCAGTTCAAAGGCTCTTGCGCGACACAGGTGTCGTCTATTTTGGGAGTTTCAGAGGTATGGAAATTGATGTCAACCTCTACATCATCGCCGACCACTGTGCGAAGCAAATCCCCGACGACTCGTTTGGCACTTGTTTCAGCGTCTTTCAAAACGCCGCCTTTGAGGGCATTACCAACAAACTCGTTGAGTGCCATATAACTCGCCAGATCTAAACTCGCATCCCAGTTGGCAACGGCACTTGTAGACCGATCATACTGGGTGAGAGGTCTGAGACTGCAACTCGTGATTTCTGCGGCAGGCAGCATCACTTTATAATGCTTCTCATCCACTTTAGTAACCTTGACGAATTCGCTCTCCAGATCAACCCCTGCGAAGATTGTGCCTTCAGCGAAGTGAGATGCACCGTAACCATTGGCGTTAAGCAAGCCAAAAATCACATTGACGCGGATGTTGCGATTGCTCTGATGGGACTCGCTTGTCACCAGCATCCCTTTAGAAACAATCGCATTTGTAATCGTGTTACTGAGATCGACGACAGCGACAGGGGGAGGGGGCAATTTAGGCGTAAGAGTATCCCGAATCTTATCCCAGAGACCAAACCAGAGGCCAAAGACTGCTACACACATCACAACTACAATTGCAACTGCCCCCATAACAATATAGAGACAGTTTCTACCTTGTGCCGGGGCATTATACGTTTGATGGATGACAGGCGGTTGTTGATAGCCTGAATTTTGTGAGCCTTGATCGGCAGAGTCGTTTTTGGGTTTTTCTTCCATCAATGATGATCCTTTGTGAAGTCCTCCTTTTATCTTAAATATAAATACAATACGAGTCAAAGCAGACTGTGTTTCAATTTTGTGAGATTAAAATCTCACCACCATCGCTGAGATATCATCGGGCGTGCTGCGGCGATTGGCCGCCTCTTTCGAGCGGGCGAAAGCGGAATCCGCCAGGTGTGTCGCGGCTTCCTCGTGCGGGAGCAGCGCCGTAATTTCGGCCTCGGAGAGATTTTTATACAGGCCATCACTCGACAGCAAGAGAACATCGCCCGCCGTGATCTCCATGCGCGAGGTCTCCGGCATCGGCTTGTCCTCCGAGATGCCGAGCGCGTTGACGACGATATTGCCGCCGGGGATGCCGAGCGCCCCATTGCCATCCCAGAACCAGCGCCACGCAATATACAGATCGTAGGTTTGGCCCCGAATCATGACTGTGCCGGGAGCATCGGGTTCATGGACGCCATCGAAGGTGTTGAGAATCTGCGTGATGCGATAGGCGTCATCGTCATTGAGCAGGCCCGCTTGCAAGAGATAGGCCACATTGTCCTCATCCTCGCAGATCTGGAAGAACTCCCCGCCTGAGAGCACATAGGCGCGGGTATCGCCCACCTGCGCCACAAGCAGCCGTTTTCCGTCTTCGCACACAATCACGACAGTCGCCACCGCCCCGACGCGCTCCGTCAGTGCCCGTTCGCCCTGCCCATTGAGATACTCATAGATGCGATGCGAAGCCCGCGTCAGAGCGGCAATCGCTTTTTGCTCGGCCATGCCGCCAGGATCAGCGCTCACGTCATGCGGCAGGCGGGCGAGATCTTCCAGCAGGACTTCGCGCACCGCCTGGGCCGCCTCGCGCCCTGTGATCAGCGTGCCTTCGGCTGTCTGATACTGATGCCCGCCCATGCCATCGATAACGACATAGACCGGAGCGGTTGTCGCATCGCCGGGATAGACGAGCGTGGTATCTTCACAGCGCTCTGGATGATCGACGGAAGCAATCGAAGCGTAGTGTGCAGACATTTAGCGTCTCTTGTTGGATTTGGGGGTATAGATAAAGACAGATCGATCAGGCTGCTGGCGCAGGCGTTCCAACTCGGCCTCTGTGAGAAGGATACCCGTCTTGCCGCCTTTTCGCACAAGTGAGTCAGGCCGCGACATCGGGTCGATCTGCGTCTCAAACAGGGCTTCATCTTCATTGAGCATCGGCAGATCGCTGTCGAGATCGGCCACAGGCGGCAGCACAACCCCTTGCGGCGAAGGCTGATGGATCGGTGGCTCAGCAGCGAGGGGCAGCGGGACAGGCCAGCGCAGCCCGCATTGAGCACAGAACTTTGTGCCGGGTTTGCGCCGTGTGCCGCACTGCGGGCAAAATTTCCCCTGAGCCTGCAAGCGACCAAAGGCCCGCCCACACTGCACGCAAAATCGCGCCGTAATGCGATTGGTGATGCCACATTGAGGACAGAATTTATGACTCATACCAGACGCCAGCCCTTATTGAAACGATGTATAAACCCCGTGAGAATTGCCCGTTTTATGCATTCGGATCGTCAATCTGCGTCGTCAGATTGATCGTCTGTGTCCCCAATGCGGCTGTTTTGCGGGCGAGTTCGCCGCCGCCGCCGCCACTACCCGCCGCTTCAAGAATCTGCGTCATCTGGCGGTTGCCGGATGTTTTGGCGAGATCAAGCGCCTCCGTGCGGTGACGCTCGGCCCCCTGCTGATCGCCGCGTGACAGCGCCTCGGTCATGGCGCGGGTGGCTGAGGCCAACTGGCCCTGACCGAGATAGCCGGAGACGACGGGATCAATCTGATTGTACTGGTTGGCATTGTTGGTCTGCTGCAAAATGATCCAGGTCGATTGAATGCCTTTTTCCTCGATGCGCTGGCCGCCCGCCACATACACTACTGCGGGCTTGCAGGCCACAACTTTTGCGCCCACGTTCGCCAGTTCGATATGCACCACGAAATCGCGGTGATCACCCGCGGACATGGGCGGCACAGGCACGACCCAGGTGTGCCCATCGCCAATATCCGCCGCCTCGCCTTTGACCCAGTTGGGATACGCCTGCGAGACCGATAGGATGCGTGCGCCCGTCGGCGTCCACAATTGCAGTACCACATCGCTGCCAATGGTCTGCGTCATGCGGGCGACAAGGGCCTGGAATTCCTGCGCGAGTTCATTGGGGGCAGGGACGACTTTGGGCGTCCATCCCTGGGTGATCTGCGCCATCTTGGTGAGCTGATCCGGATTCCAATCGCTGCCATAGCCATAGGCGCACAGATGCATCTTGGTGTCAGCGGCGGCCTTGACTGCGCCCACCAGCGTTGATTCCGATTCAGTGTTGTTGCCATCGGACAGGAAAATCCCATACTGCACCACCTCCGGCGGCAGTTGGCCCTGGGTTTTAAGCGCCTGATAGATGCCTGTGGACATGGCTGTGCCGCCAAACAGCTTAAAGCCGCGCATATTGCGGCGGAAGACCGACACCAGACCACTGCGATCCAGACCCGCGCTGATCTGCGTCATGGGCAGGGCTTCATGCGCGTGGTCATCGAACATGATCACGCTGAACAGCACGCCGTCCAGTACAGTCAGCAGCAGACTTTCGACAGTTTCGATCATCTTGTTAAATTTGTTGCCCTGCATTGACCCCGACGCATCGCAGATGAGAGAGATGGCGGTGGCCTGGGCGACCTCCTGCTGATGCTGTGCCATCACGGACACCACGCCCCACATGGAATTGGTCGTCGGGCTGATCCAGGGATTATAGTAAACCTTGAATTGGAATGCGTTTTGCATGATCTGTCCTCACATCCAGGCCCATGTACGGGCGTTGAGAATCCGATTCTGTAAGATATCTTCGCGGTTGGCATCTTCGTCGCGGGCCAGATATTCGCGCCAGGCCTGCTCATTGGCGTGTGACAATTGGCCGATGGAGGTGATCGCCTGTTCCGGCCATGTCACGGCAGGCAGTTGGCCGCTTTTCTGGGCGACTTGATAGGCCGCGTAGTAAAATTCCCCAATCAGGCGGTAGAACACCCGCGACTCCACGCCATTTTCTCGCAGAATCGTGATGGCACGCGCCGCCTGCTCAAGCCCTTTGATATCCTTCTGCGCCTGTTGCGTGTACAGGGCGATGAGTTCCAGGATCACATCGTTATAGCTGGTGTTGCGGCTGTTGACCTCTTCCAGCACGTCAATCGCTTTTTCAAGCTGATTGTCCAGCAAATACGCTTTTGAGGCTCCCAGATAGGCCGAACCTGTCGAGGGTCGCGCATGGATGATCGCCTGATATTCATCCAGCGCGTTATGGACATTGCCGCTGCGCCGATACAGATCAGCCAGCAGCAGCCGCGCCCGATAATCGCCCGGCCGAATCGCCATCATGCGGCGGTAGCGGTCTTCCGCATCCGTAAATTGTCCGGCATTTTCCAGGTATTGCCCTTCCGCCAGCAGCATCTCCCACTGGGTGCGCGGATCAGACAGCTTTTTGGCCTCTTTGATATCGCGCTCGGCATCGCCAATATTGCCATTCTGTGTATGCACCATCGAACGCAGCAGATAGGCTGATGCCCCGCCCTGATTCTGAATCGCCTGATTCGCCAACAGCAGCGCACGGGTGTAATTGCGCTGTTGATAAGCATCCTGGGCCGAGAGCAGCACCGTCAGGGCGGGATTTTGCGGCGGCACATCTGGCAGATCAATCTTGACGGTATGGGTGACGACGCCTGTGCTGGCATTGGTCTTGAGCGTTTCCAGCGTCACGCCCTTGAAGCTGGCCTGACGACGGGCGATGGTCTTGCGATCTGGTTTTTGCCCGCGCACATAGCCCAACACCCCTTCAATCTGGGCGCTGATCTCTGCGACGGACTGCGGGCGATCTTCGCGCTCAGGCGCGGTCATCCACTCGATGAAATAGCGGAATGACTCATCGTACTGTGTCCAGGGGAAGGCGGTATCGGGCGTGAGCGTATAGCGATTGGCTTCATTGCGAATCTCGGCCATGCCCACCAGCTCGGCAATCGTGCGCCCGATGGTGAAATAGTCATCGCGCCAATCGGGGTGGCCGGCCTGCGGCGAATGATAGCCCGGCGTTCCACGCGCAGGTTTGGGCGGCACTTTGGCATCGTACAGATAGGCCGTGCCAAAATCGAGCAGCACTTCGACGGTTTCGCCGTTGGGCAGCGTCATGCGCTTGACGTTGGCGGGCTTGAAATCGCAGTAGATGATGGGCGGATTGAGCGAGTGCAGATAGTGGAAGGCGGGCAGAAGCCCCTTGACCCGTGTCAGCGCTTGCTCGGCAGACATCGGGCGCACAAGGGCGCGATTGACAGGCTCCTCAATCTCATCGGCCCAACTCGGCCCGGCCACATATTCCATCACATAGCAGAGTTCATTCTCGACGGTGAAAAAATCGATCACGGAGATGACATTGGGATGGCGAATATTGATGAGGATGCGGGCTTCACTCTGGAGCGCATGACGCAGCGCTTCATCGGGCGTGAGGATGGTCTTGATGACGACATTCTTGCCCAGGTTGCGATCATAGGCTTTCCAGACGCGACCCATCCCGCCTTCGCCCAGGACTCCTTCGAGGCCGTAGCGTTCGGCGATCAGCATCCCCGGCTCCAGCGCCCCAGAAGTGGGGGTTGTGACTGTGGCCGCAGGCGCGGCGATCTGCGTCAGCTTTTTGCCGCAGTTGGGGCAGTGGCGGGCATTGGGCCGCAGCGGATGATTGCAAAATGGACATACGCTCTGCGAATCGAGCGCCAGCGTGCCGGAGGCAATGAGATCAGCAGCGGTCACAGGCTGTAGCGCCTGCGATTGCAGTTCGATGCCGCATTCGTCGCAGAATCCGCTGTCTGTGCTCGTGAGTTGTTGACAGTGAGGACAGGTCACTTTTGGAGTGGGCATCAGGCGTCCTGATAGGTCATTTCAAGTTTGCCAAAACGGATGATATCGCCGGGTTGCAGCGGCTCAATCTGGCCGGATGCCAGCTTACGATCATTGACATACGTGCCGTTGGCGCTGCCCAGGTCTTCCACATACTGCTTGTCGTTAACTCGCGTGAGTTGGGCGTGGTGATGGCTGATGAATTTTGAGTCGGGATAGCCTTCAAGATCAATTTCCAGGCGCGGATCTTCACGCCCTACAACGGCCCGATCACCGAGCTTAAAGATGGAGCCTGTGGCAACCAGTTCAAGGCGCGGCCCGACGTAGGGGGCGGCGGTGATATCCACCTGATCAGCCGTGTCTGATGTGGTGCTCATGCCTGTCGGGACAAAGGCCAGACCTTTAAAACTGTTGAGTGGTAACGGCGGTGTGACCGGACGAACAGGCGTTGCGGCAGGCTTCACGGACACAGGGGCGGGCGCTTGTGACGCACCTCGCAAATCTGTGCCGCACTCTTCACAAAAGTTTGCGCCTTCTTCATTCCAATGCTGGCAGTTCGGACATAACATGCCGTCCCCTCTCTGAATGTGATAATGTTCTGATTTTAAGCTTATTCTAGCCTATGCGATCCTTGATGTCTGTCTTCCCCAGTAATGAGGGGTTATCAATCACACACAGGCGATTGAAGAGATTTTTAGGCTGGATACCCGATGATATTTTGGCGACATAGTGGGATTGTCGTAGGGGCACGATGCATCGTGCCCTATGCGTACCAACTTAAGCAAATCGAACCTGCTTGATCTCTCTTATGCCCTGTCGTCAGGGGTTGAAAACCCCTGCCTTGCCTTTTGCGGGACTG
>DAOTUR010000597.1:0-11212 GCA_034436915.1 Anaerolineae bacterium | reverse complement strand
AACTTCCGCCAACGTGTACTAGTGGGCCATGTGGCATGATGTGCGGCATTCATTTTCCGGGTTTCGAGTTCAAATTGAGATCAAAGAATGCGGTTATGCACAGCAAGTGACCCACTAGTGGTTAGGCGCTTTCTGAGATAGAATGAGCGTGTCGTCTCGCGCACAAACGGAAGGCCCTTCATCGGGCAGACGAGACGTTTCCAGCGCTATGAGCGACAGGCACGTTACCAGGCCGACGATACGGCGTTGGGCTGAGACATCGTTCAGCCTGTAAAATCGTCAACAGATGAGAGCGTGCGCTCAAGCAGCGTAGACCGGCTGCCTCTGGCAAGCGGAGTAGGCGTAGATGCCTGGACACAGACCCGTCGCAAGACTGTAGCTGTACTCATTCACCTATCCGTGAGAATCGTGGGTTTGTAGGGGCAGGATGCATCCTGCCCAAGCCAAATCCTCTACAAATCAATCAGGGCGCGATACATCGCGCCCCTACAACGGCCTTTGTTGCATGGATAGGTGAATGATTACCTGTAGCTCGTAGGATTTTACGAGAAGTCACACGTCTTTAGACGTGGTGGAGTGTCACAATAAATCCTGATCAGACAGCGGCCTCTATTTTATGCACGCCTGCAAATACTTACGCCCTTCTCACACATCCCCATAGCCCCACCATAACATTTCGCGTTATGATTGCTGCTGGATGATCGGCAGCTAAAAGGTCGTATGCATCCGAGATATGTGTGTCAGACCAGCACCATCATGAGCGCTTTTTATTTGCTATCTTGTTGAGGGTAATGCCAATGGAATATACACGTTTGGGACGCACAGGTCTCAAGGTCAGTCGTTTGTGCCTGGGTACGATGAACTTTGGGCCGGAAACCAGTGAAGCCGACAGCTTTGCTATCATGGACAAGGCGCTTGAACTGGGCATCAACTTCTTCGATACGGCCAATGTCTACGGCTGGAAGCGCGGCGAAGGGGTCACGGAACAGATCGTTGGGCGCTGGTTTGCTCAGGGTGGTGGACGACGCGAGAAAACCGTTATTGCGACCAAAGTCTACGGTGATATGGGCGATTGGATGAACGAGAGCCGCCTGTCTGCGCTGCACATCCGCCGTGCCTGCGAAGCCAGCCTCAAGCGGATGCAGACCGATCATATCGACATGTATCAGATGCATCATGTGGATCGCAATACGCCCTGGGAAGAAATCTGGCAGGCGATGGAGCAGTTGGTGCGTGAGGGCAAAGTGATCTATGTCGGCAGCAGTAATTTTGCCGGTTGGCACATCGCGCAGGCCAATGAAGTCGCCAAATCACGGCATTTTATGGGGCTGGTGAGCGAACAGAGCCTCTACAATTTGAATGCCCGCATGGTTGAACTGGAAGTGATTCCGGCATGTGAGCATTACGGCTTGGGCGTGATTCCCTGGTCGCCGCTGGCGGGCGGTTTGCTTGGCGGTGTGCTGCAAAAGATCGACAGCGGACGGCGGGCCAGCGAAGGTGTGCAAAAGGCGCTGGAAAAGCATCGTCCGCGTATCGAGCAGTATGAGGCGTTCTGCAAAGAACTGGGCGAAGAGCCTGCCGATGTTGCGCTGACATGGTTGCTGAAAAACCCGATTGTGACCGCGCCCATCATCGGCCCGCGCACCGTCGATCAGCTCACTGGCAGCCTGCGGGCGCTGGAGATTCAGCTTGATGAGGCGGCCATGAAACGCCTGGACGAGATCTTCCCTGGCCCAGGTGGAACCGCTCCCGAAGCGTATGCGTGGTAACATGCTGTCCAGGCATTCAGAAAAAGTAATTGTTCACTTCTCCATGAGAAGCGTGGTCTTGTAGGGGCACGATGGATCGTGCCCTGGTGATTTGTAGGGAATTAGACGTGGGCGCGATGCATCGCGCCCACTGCGTCTTGATCTTTACAAACGTTTTAAAACGCGAACGGCTTTTATCAACAGGCGGCCCGGAACACGATCACGGCCAAACCTGCACCACCATCTGTGACCCCTTCTTGGCGGTTTCTCCAAAAACCATGAAATCGCCTGCGTAGGGTATGGTGAAATTTTCGCCCGCCACGTTATCGTGTACACGACCAGCACGTTGCGCTCCGACGCCAATCCCACCTCAAGTTTATGACTTACCCCATTGGTTAATACGTCGGATCATAGACAGTCCCCTCGATATGGTCGCGTAGATCGTGCGGCATCGGCGCATCTGTCAGATGCTCCCGATAGGCAATCTCTGCTACTGCCACCGCAATGTTGATCGATACCTCCCGAATGCGTGCCAGCGACGGGAAGATTCTCCCCATTTGTAGATCCTCCTCTGTGACCATCGTGCCAATCACCTGGGCCGCTGCGGTAAACATCTCATCGGTGACGCGGTGGGCATTGGCGGCCACAATGCCTAACCCGATACCGGGAAACACATAGACATTGTTAGCCTGGCCGGGAGTGAATGTTTTGTCCTCAAGCACAACGGAAGGGAAGGGGCTGCCGCTGGCAAAGATGGCCCGTCCCTCACTGTATTGATACGCCTCAACCGCCGTACATTCAGATTTTGAGGTTGGATTTGACAGCGCAAAGATGATGGGGCGTTCATTGATGTGAGACATCAAGCGGATGATGGAGGGCGTAAAAGCCCCATGCTGCCCGGAGACACCAATGATGGCGGTTGGTTTGAGAGTGTGAATCGCCTCCTCAAAGGTTTCGATGAACGGCGCAGTGTGAGCAAAACGCTGTTTATGCTCAACCAGATCATGGCGCTGCGCTACGACCAAGCCTTTGGAATCGACAAACCAGCACAGTTTCCGCGCATCCTCCAACGTCAGACCTTCGCTCACCATCGAATTGACGATCAAATCGCCGATGCCGATGCCCGCTTCGCCTGCCCCCAGGAACAGGAGGCGCTGATCGCGCAGAGCCTCGCCTTTGATCGTCAAAGCGCCCAGCAGTCCGGCCAGTGTGACGCTGGCTGTCCCCTGGATATCATCATTGAAGGCGCAAATTTTATTGCGATAGGCGTGCAGCAGCGCAAAGGCGTTGGCATTGCCAAAATCCTCAAATTGTAACAGCGCTCTGGGATAGCGCTCCTGTACGGCGTCCACAAACTCTGCGATCAGGTCATCATAGGCTTGGCCGCGCACACGCGGATGATTCATGCCCAGATAGAAGGGGTCTTGCAGCAGGGCAGCGTTGTTTGTGCCGACATCCAATGTGATCGGCAGACACTGCTGCGGATGAACGCCCGCGCAGGCCGCATACAGCGCAATCTTGCCCACCGGAATGCCCATGCCGTGTGCGCCCAGATCGCCCAGGCCCAGGATACGTTCGCCATCGGTGACGACGATGACGCGGATATCATCGTGCGGCCAATTGCCCAGAATCTGGCGAATACTCCCACGATCCTCTGCCGTGATGAACAATCCACGCGGGCGGCGATAGATGAGGCCATAATCGAGACAGGCTTGCCCGACGGTGGGGGTGTAGACGAGCGGCATCATCTCCTCAAGATGATCGATCAGCAGGCGATAAAACAAATTTTCGTTACGATCCTGAAGATCCATCAGTTCAATATATTTTTCAACATCACTGGTTTTACGGCGCAAAAAATTAAGAAAGCGGGTGGCCTGCTGCTGTTGATTGAAGACACGTGGCGGCAGAAGTCCGCGCAGATGATAGGCATCGCGCTCCTCCAGGTTAAAGGCGCTGCCTTTGTTGAGGTGCGAACTGTGCAAAACAGTGGGCTTCTCGACGGATGACGTCATGATCTGTTCTCCTACACATTGATGCTCTATGATGTTGATCATACGTCGGCGTCAGGAGTAGACCAGTGACGTGTATACTGTCTTTTGCTGCCATTTGGTCTGTGTTTGGGGGAAATGTGGGGTTAGCTTATTTCCGCCCCTTCCAGATACCATGCCAGCACCGGAATCTGCTTGACATAATGCAGCAGCGGTGGCACATTCGGCAGCGCGATTCCAAAGGCCTCGGCCACCGTGTTGATGCGAATCTCAGCAACGGCAGGCTGAAGCGGCCAGGGCGCATGATGAATATTGGCGCGATACAAGCGCCCGCCCCTCGAACGGCTGTAGAGACAGTAACGCTCGGTCAAAAAGTGATCGAGCGTTCCGGGTTGGCTGCGATATACGCCGCCTGTAGGCCGATACGACGCCTCAAATGTGCCTGCGCCCGCCCGCCGATCCGTGCGCGTGCTGGAATAGCGGACTGTATCACCCTCACGCTGCATCGACATGGCCGCATTGAAATAGGGTAAATGATAGGTCAGACGTGCGCCTTCAACACCGAGGCGGCTGGCGGCATCCAGCGAGAAAAACCACACGCCGGGTTTGCCATGACGCGTCACATACGTCCGCACATTCAATTCCAGGAAGCCCGTAAAACCGGGGATGGGCGGCAGCGCTCGTGGACGAATGCCCGTGATGCCGAAGGGCACGACGCCGACCCATGCTTGTCCGTTGAAGGTATCGAGCGTGAGATCGGGCGGTAGCAGTGCGGCCATGTGCGCCGCCGAAACGGGCCAATGCGCGAACAGCAGGGCGTTCCAGGTCTGCGTCATGACCCAGGGCGCAGATGGGACGGGCCAGGGACGATGCGCGAGATCGCGTAGCAGGGGATGGGGCATAGCAGACTCACAATCGCATTGATCGGGTGAAACAGTTGTCTCAGTCTAACGCAGATTGGCGAATGTGCAGACAACATCCTGGTTTAGGAGGGTCATGGATCAACATTGATGTTTCTCATTCCGAGCGTAAATTCGGCGGCAGAAGCAGATCGGTCTTCCATGCCAGATCGATGACATCGCCGGGCATAAACTGGCTCTTCAAAAACCCTAAGCTGATGACTCGATCTTTGTCACTTTCGGTAGAGCCAAATATCTGTTCACACGTTACGGCGAAATCCTGCACGATGCGCTCATAGCGATAGTAGGCCAGCGCCACCGGATCAATCCGCGTAGGGCCGTAGCCCTCAAAAAAGAAGTCTGCCTTCTGCGCGTCATACCACGCTGCATCAGCCCCGCCCACACCGCCGCCGATGAACATCAAATCACGCTCTTTGGGAGCTTGAATCACGGTGTCCCAGTCCACGATATAAAAGCTATTGTCAGCCTCGGCTAACAGCAGATTGCCTGCGTGAATATCGCCATGACACAACCCAAATCGTCCCTTGTACTTGTACATCGCTGTTGCCAGATGATCGGCCCGCCGCACCAGTTCGCGCAGAGTCGCTTCGTTATGGCGCAGCAGTGCGGCCATTTCCGCCATAACAGGATCAGCATAGGACTGTGTTATCTCATGGGTAAGCGCTTTCATGACACGCTTACGGCCATCATTATCAAAGGTTTCATGCGGAATCCGTTCAAACCACTCAGTAGGGGGGAGATCGAGCATATGAATCTTCTTCAGCGTGGTGCCAAAATTGATCCACTGTAACTCACTTAGGCTCTCTTCAAACCCATTCTGGCCCTCGATGAAGGGGTATAGAATTACCACTGTCTTCTCAAGACGGGCATACAGATTCCCATAAAGCGTTTTTATCGGGTCGATGATCTGGCGAATACCAAATTGATGCAGCATATGCGGGACACCCACCGTTGCATCATCAAAGGGGCCGCGCCGCTGCTTGATAAAATATGATCCTGTGCCTATGGCGCTTCTGGTCTCAACGCGAAAGACACTCGTATCGAGATCTGCGCCCAGAGACAGCCGTTTGAGGTCGAGCATATCGTGGCCGTAGTGGGAGCGTAGACATGCCTGGAGGCTGAGGAATTGAGCGTCAATTTGATCAGACATCACTCTTTTGCTCATTTATGATCTTCTCTGACCCCAAGAATAGCATAGACCGTATTCATTCACCTATCCATGCGACAAACGCCCTTGTAGGGGCGCGATGCATCGCGCCCACGCCAAATTCCCTACAAATCACAGGACACGATACATCGTACCCCTACAAACCCACGATTCTCACGGATAGGTGAATGATTACCATAGACCAGAGAGGAGACAAATTCTGATGACCATTTTCACAGATATCGTTTTATGCCTGCGCTAGAATACGCCCTTATTCCACACCATCAGGAGCAACCCCATGCCCACCGCCATTCATCGCTTCACCATCGGCGACATCGATGCTGTCGCTATCGCGGATGATTTTGAGGTGATGCCGACGGAACGCTTCAATGGCATCTTCAATCGGCCCGCTGATGAGGCGATTCGCAGCGCCTTCGGTCAGCTTATCGATCCCATTTTCAGCTTCAACTGCCTGTATTTGCACACGCCCACTCAGCACATTCTGATCGATACGGGCGAGGGTCTGCACCAGGGCAAGCCGCACGGCTTCATGCGCGAGGGCCTGCAACAGGCAGGCGTCCAGCCCAACCAGATCGACACCTTGATCATCACGCATTTCCATATCGATCACATCGGCGGCATGATCGATGACGATGGAGCGCTGGTCTTTCCGAAGGCTCGACTCGTTGTTCCACGCCGCGAGTGGGAGAACATCATGCGCGAAGACTTTCTCGCCACATTAGATGAGTATCGCGCTGCTACGTTGCGCCGCGCCCTGCTGCCGTATGAGCAGGCTGGACAGCTTGACAGGCTGGATGAGGGAGCTGAGATTGCGGCGGGAATTCACTTTGTGGCGCTGCCAGGGCATACGCCGGGTCATGCCGGGGTGAGCATTGCGTCGGGCGGGGCGCGGTTGCTGGACATTGCTGACACGGTGCATGTGCCGCTGCAACTGTGCTATCTCGACAGCATCCCGCGTTTTGATCGCGCCCCCGAACAGGCCATCGAGACGCGGCGGGCGGTGCTTGAGCAGGCGGTCAGAGAAGGCACGCTGCTGATGGCGTTTCACTTCCCATTTCCGGGATTGGGACACGTTATGCAGCAGGAGGGTGCGTTTGTGTGGCAGCCGCTTGAGGGTTAATACGATCTCAGGCTGTCAAAAACGGGCTATACTCCTGCAATATCTCTATTGATTTGTGCTGACCTTATGCATGAAAGACGCTTATGAGCCTTCTCCTCGGTATTGATATTGGGACATCATCGGTGAAAGCCCTGCTCTTTGACAGCGTGACGGGCCTGAGTCTCGCGGTGCATGGACACGAATATCCCATCCATACGCCGCAGCCAGGATATGCCGAACAAGACCCGGAAGATTACTGGCGGGCGACGGTGCTGGCCGTGCGGCAGGTGATCCAAACGGCGGACACCAATGCCATCACTGCGATTGGCTTCAGCGGCCAGATGCACGGCACGATTTTGCTCAATCGCGCCCATGCTCCGATTTCACCCGCCATCATCTGGGCCGATGCTCGTACAGGTCATGAAGCGGCTGATCTGGTGCAGCGCGTGCCACATTGGGCGCAGATTGCAGGGACAAATCCCGCGCCCGGTTTCCAGATTGCGACGCTGGCCTGGATCGCGGCCCATCGCCCGGACTGGCTGGCGCAAACAGCGCATGTCATCCTGCCTAAAGATTATGTGCGCCTCAAAATGACGGGCGATATTCACACCGATATCAGCGATGCGGCCTCCACCGGAGCGTTTGATGTGGCGCACGGCATCTGGTCGCGCTCCCTGATTGAGGCGGCGGGCGTCTCAAGCGACATATTCCCGACAGTGGCGGCTTCGTCACAGGTGGTGGGGATGCTGCGGGATGCTGCCGCAAATGAGTTGGGTCTGCCGCGAGGTATTCCCGTCGTGACAGGCTGTGCCGATCAGCCCGCACAGGCGATTGGCAGCGGCCTCGTCAAACCTGGCATCGGCTCGGTCACGATTGGCACAGGCGGGCAGGTGTTTGTGCCGTACCAACCCGCAGGCCCTTTGCAGACCGATCCGCGCATTCATGTCTTCAATCATGCTGTGCCGCAGATGTGGTATGTCCTGGGCGCGATTTTGTCGGCGGGGTCATCGCTGCGCTGGTTGCGTGATCTGGTGGGGCTGCATGACACGCCCAACGCCTACACGCTCTTGAGCGATGAAGCGGCCCGTGTGCCTGTTGGCGCTCAGGGATTGCGTTATCTGCCGTATTTATTTGGGGAACGCACGCCGCATATGGATGCCCAGGCCAGCGGCGCATGGATCGGGCTGCGCTATCATCACACGCGGGGGCATCTGGCGCGGGCCGTGATGGAGGGCGTGAGTTTTGGTCTGCGCGATGCGCTCACGCTGGCGCTGTCATTGGGCGCATCGGTGGACATGCTGGTGATTGCGGGCGGCGGCGCGGAGAGCGTTGTGTGGCGGCAGATTCTAACGGATGTGTTGGGCGTGCCGCTGCAAAAATCGCGCCAGAAGGAGCAGGCGTGCCTGGGGGCGGCGGTGCTGGCGGGGGTGGGCAGCGGTGTATATGCCGATCTTCCGTTGGCGTGTGCGCGATTGGTGCAGTATGACGCGCCGACGCTGCCTGATCCTGAACGTCATACATGGTACGAGGAGGCGTATGCCCAGTATCGGGGGCTGTATCCGCTGCTGCGCGACACGATGCATGGGTTGGGGGAGTAGGGGCGATTTTGTGAACACAATGAAATAAGCCTGTGAAAAGGACTGATATTGGACTCTGCTGGCAACATGACTGTTGATGCAAACACTCTGCCGATAGAGTCCTCGCGGCGCTGGTGGTGGCCCTATACCCATCCCCTCGTCGTGAGAATTTGTATCGTGCTGCTGATCCTGAAAGTAATATTGGGGGTGAGCGCAGGCGCTGCCGTTGCATCACGCGGGGTGCTGCATGGCTGGACGCATATCCTCAACAGTCGCAGCCTCAGCTATACCTTTGGGACGTCGGAGCTGACCGAAGGCGAGGGCAGCCTGTTCTGGAATATTGCCGTCAACGGCTATACCGATTATGACCAGAAGAACATTGCGAAATTTCCTCTCTATTCCGCTGTCACCCGTTCGCTGTGGAATGTGACCGGGCAGACCGTCAGCGTGACCCTCATCCTCTCCATTTTGCACTCACTCATGGTATGGGCAGGCGTCGCCGAAACCTACCGCTTCTGGGAGGAGTATCGGGCGGGGTATGGGCGACGGGCGGTGCTGTGGTTGCTATTGAGTCCGCTCTTTGTGCTGCATATCTGGCTGGCAAGCTACATGGAACCCGGCTTTATTGCGCTCATGTGGCTCAGTCTCACGCTGGAGTACAAGCGCAAGTGGGCCTTGTGCAGCGCTGCGCTGCTGTGCCTGACCATGCTGCAACCAAGTGGCGTGATTCTGGCCTGTTTCCTCGGTGTTCGTCGGTTGTATCAGTGGTCAAAAGGCAAAACACCTCTTACGGCGGTGGTCTGGGCGCTGCTTCCCGGTGCGGCATGGCTCATCTGGATCGTGTTTACGAGCCTGTGGTTTCATCGCTTTCTCGCGGCGTATGCCTTTCAGGATCAATGGGGGCGTGGCACATTCCGCTGGGCCCTGGGAGCAGTGGATTGTTTTTAATGAATTGAATTTGAAGCCCGGTTTTGCCTTTGGCTATCTGGTGACGGATATTTCTATTGCCTGGGCTGCGCTCGGATTTGGCTGTGGCGTCTGGCTGTGGCTGCGGCTCTCAGCGGAGCGGCGGCAGAAGCTGGGCGGTGCATGGGTTATGCCGCTGTTTACATGTTTCGTCGTGTTGATTCCGTTTTGCACCCTGGTTGCCAGTGTGCAGCGCTACTCGCTCACGACACTGATTGGGGTGTGGCCGCTGCTACTCAGTGATCGCGTGCAGGACAGCCCCTGGTTCGATCTTGTGGAGACGTTGATCTGGATGCTCAGTCTGCTGATGTGCCTGCTGATTCTAGTGGCGTTCGTCACAGGCTATAAATATGAGTGGATTTTATTCTTTTAGATCGGTGGGCTTTGGTGCTGGTGTGTTTTGCGTTTCAAGCGGCTCATCAGGTCGTTCATCGTAGGGGGATATGGTACAGTCTGTAAACTGATTTTTCATGCACGAAATGGCAGTATCATGTCAGAAGATTCCAACCCTTTGAGTTCGGGCCTAACGGATTGCAGCAGCCCGCCCGATACGTTTGACATCATGGCTGGCCGTCTATAAAGCCTTCGATGATCGGTGAGCCGAGCAGTGCGTGATGAGTTGGGAACTCAGCACGCCGCTCATGCAGGAGAGGCATTCAGGCTTCTTGTCCCATGCTTTAAGTTTCCTCGACAGGCACAAACAAGCGGCTCTCTTCTCTGTCATGACCGATGTAAACCATCGCCTTAAAGCGCAGGCCCAGCTTGGTGAGCACACGGATTGAGGCATCATTATCAGGCGCAGTGATGGCGACAATCCGCTTGATACCCAGGGTGTCATGCCCATAAGCCATGACCGCAGACGCCGCCTCAGACGCATAGCCCTGGCCCCAGCAGCGCTCCAAAAACGCATAGCCAATATCGACATCCTCCAGCGTCTCGCGCTTGAGCAGGCCGCACATGCCAATCGGCACGCCCGTCTCTTTCAGGATGACGCAAAAGAGGCCGAAGCCAAATTTGGCATAGCTGGCTCGTGGCCCCTGCTCGATATAGCGGACAGCATCGGCCAGGGTGCGGACGCCGCGATCTGCAATATTTTTGATGAAGCCCGGCTCATTCAGTAGTTCCAGGATGAAGGCCACATCCTCTGCTTCGATATGCCGCACGCTTAATCGTTCTGTCTCAAGGATATTCATTGGCATGACTTTCAAGAGGCTGTATTTCAGTCGCTGATCTATTGTGCCTCTTTCAGGTCTTTCTGTGTAGCAGTAGCCTCAAAATACCCCGTTTTTATCTGAATTTGAGAATGTATTCAAGTAATCAACGGGGCCGGGGAGCAAGATAAATCCATCATGCTCCTCCGCACATTGACGGCATAGGTGGATATTATTTGTCGGCAGAGATGTTGTGAGGATGAGTGAGAGTTTGCGCTGACTCTAATTGAGCACCTTGACCCACCATCAACGTATCGATTGTTTCCCACAGGTTGCGTGTGTAATCATTCACCTATCCGTGAGAATCGTGGGTTTGTAGGGACAGGATACATCCTGCCCACATTAAATCCCCTATAAATCATCAGGGCGCGATATATCGCGCAACGGCCTTTGTCGTATGGATAGGTGAATGATTACCAATACCTTCGCCAATTTTGAAAACACAGCCAAATCCGCCTTTTTGAAGCAAATTTGGCCCCAAAACTTGGCTTATAAAAGGTCACGAAGTGCCAAAATTTGGCGAAAACCCTGCTTT
>DAOTUR010000596.1:0-15613 GCA_034436915.1 Anaerolineae bacterium | reverse complement strand
AACGATCTTTACTGGATTTTACTGCACATTGAATTTCATGACGAGTTTTTTGGAACACTGATACAGCGGGGGCATTTTCGCAAGAACATGTCCTTTTGCTTCCAGAAAAACGAGCGTTTTTTTGGAATAGATCAAGGCATCTGTTGGCTGGGGAGACACATATCAGACGTTAATCACACTACGCAGCTAAATCTACTTCGATCCTCTGAAATATACCTTTTCGAGGGGTTATGCAAAAAAAACCAGGATGCCGCACAGAATGCTTACTTTTCGCATATCTTGCATGGTGTCCAGGAGGAATGTCTCAATCGTCAGATCAACATGATTTTTCTGGCAATCAATCCGGTAGAACGCGAAGTCGAAGCGGCAATCCGGCAAAGTGGCGCGAATGGGGTCATTCTCGCCAGCATGATGAGCCGCAGCGTTGTGCAGTATGTGATCGACCTCGGCTTGCCCGTCGTGCTGATCGAAGACTACTTCCCGACTTTACCTGTCGATGGCATTCTTTCGGACGCACTAAATGGGGTGCGAAATGCCATTCATTATCTGGTCGCTTATGGGCACCAATCGATTGCTTTCATTGATGGCCCCCATGAACACTATCAGGCCCGACTACGCTATATCGCGTACCGTCAGGCACTCCATGAAAGCGATATTGCGTTCAACCCATCGCTGGTTGCCATGGGCGACCTGACGGTACAGGGCAGCATGATAGCCATGAACACCTTATTGAAGCAGGCTAGTCCGTTTACGGCCCTCATGTGTACCAACGATGCCAGCGCCTTCGGTGCAATGCGTGTTCTGCAAGCACGCGGTTGGCAGATTCCACAAGATATTTCGATTATAGGCCATGACGATGTCGATGCTGCAAGCCTGGTCACGCCACCTTTAACCACATTGCGGACTCACATGAAAAGCATTGGAAAGCTGGCTGTAGCACGCTTGTTGGATTATGAAATGCCTGGCGTGTTAATTATGACTCAGGAACAACTGATTGAACGCCAGACAGTACGCAACTTGAAAGGGGGTGATGCCAGAGCTGGACAAAGATTGTAAAAACTGAATAGCGTCCAACGTTGCTCACCGCAACCATGGGCATATTCTACATCGTTTAGCAAAGACTTTATGTACACCAGAGGAACTATGAAAAAGACACATTTTGCTCGTATAGTCGTCGTAGTGATGAGCGTATGCCTTCTTGCGCTGCCCTATATCAATAACACACGGGCTGCCGATAAGGTCACTGTCACCTATTGGGATTGGTTCGTTACGCAAGGGCCGGCCATAGACGAAGCCATCGCAAAGTTTGAAGCTGCCAATCCTGATATTCATATCGAGAAGACCACGCAGTCCGTCGATCAGTTCTCGAACTTGCTATCGCTGGCCTATCAGGGCGACTCGGCTCCCGATGTGTTCCCGATCCCGGATGGCTTGAAACTGCCTGTCCTGGTCAGCAATAGCTGGGTGGAACCTTGGAGCAACTTCGCTGATTTCCAGGACTTTAAGGCGACCTTCCCCAACCCAGACTCGCGTTTCGTTGAAGGCAGCAATGTTTTTGACGGCAAGGCATACTCCGCTCCGGTTGCCCCTGGTGGCCCCTGGCTCCAGGTGTATGTCAACCGCGAACTGTACAAGGAGGCTGGGCTGGTTAACAGCGATGGCTCTCTCAAGTTACCGGTGACCTGGAGCGACTTGGTCAGCAACTCGCGTGTCATCAAGGAAAAGACGGTTAAGTACGGCCTCGGCTTCGGTGGCACGACCAACCAGATCGACTGGTTCTGGTGGGGCTGCCAGCTTTCTGCCCCGCTCTATACAGACAGCTTTGCTGGGTTTGACGTGCGCACTGGCAAGTTCAGTTTTGCGACGAATGCCTGCTACAAGGACATGATCAAGAGCCTGCTCACCATGCGGGACGACAAGCTCGTACTGCCCGAAAGCCTCTCCACTGATGATGAATCCGTGCGTGTGCGCTTTGGCAACGGCGAATTCGCCCACTTGTTTGCTGGTAGCTGGATTCTGCCCGGCCTGAAGAAGACCAATCCAGAGTTTACCGACTTCACCGCGATACCAGTGCCGCTGCTGAGTGGCACAACCAAGCCCACTAGCTACTTCTATGAGGCGCCCGGTGGTGGTTATCTGGCAATCAATGCCAATTCCAAGGTTAAGGAAGCTGCCTGGAAGTTCATTAAGTTCGTCTATGGCAAGGACTACGGCGAGATCATGGCGAAGGCCGGTTTGGGCATTAACTTCTGGACGCCGGGTAAGCCTTCCGATTATGCCACGACGGATGCCGAAAAGGCCGTCGCCGAGATGACCAATCTGTCCGTTCCTGGACCGTCCGCTTCTATCCGCAATCCCAACCTGAGCAAGGTTCAACTGACCCTGCAAGGTCCTGATCAATCCAACATATTGATGGGTATCTACACAGGCCAGATCGAGGATGTTGATGCGGCGCTACAGGATCTCGACAAGCGCTACACCGATGCTCTGACACAGGCCATTGCTGACGCCAACGCCGCAGGGGTCAAGGTTTCCATAGACGATTACCTGTTCCCGGATTTTGACCCTGCCAAGCCCTATGTTCAGGCTGCCGCCAAGTAATCAATCCGCTTGATCAGTCGTGGGGGCGTATCACATGACGTTGCTCCGCGTGGTACGCCCTCACGACTTCTGTTTATTTTAAGACGATTGCTAAGAATAAGTCGGCCATTGATTGTCTTGAGAACAAATAGTGTTTTTTATTCAGGAGCGATTTTATGAGCGAAAAGGCGATTGCAGTCTCCATGCAAAACTCACCCCAGAACAAGGATAAAGCGTCACCCAAGGCGCGTGTCCGCCGTAACTCTTATGTCATTGCGCGGGGCGAGACGCTGTGGGGGTGGATCTACCTGGCTCCCTTCATCCTGTTGACGGCCGTCTTCGTCGTTTATCCGATTTACGGCTCCGTGAAGATCGCCTTCTATAACTATTCCGGGATCGGCAACCCAACCCAATATGTCGGCCTGCGCCACTTTATCACGGTCATCAATGACCCGTACTTCTGGAACGCCTTCAAGAATACCTTGACCTATGTCATGGTGCTAGTGGGTCATGTGGCATGAGAAGCCGCGTAAAGGTAAACTACAGGCCATTCTGCCAAATGTTCGTTGAACTGCTGATATCTGTTGCCGAATATCGCGCTCACTGAACATGTCGCCGCGTACAGGCGCCAGATCCACCGAGGCGATGAAGGGCACGCTCCCGTTGGGCACGGCGCCGCTGCTGTCGCCTCCCACCCCAGACAAACGGGGTCGGGTCGGCATTCCAACCCCGCGCCGTCGCCTCGAACCACTCAATAATCGTCGCCACAGTGCGGGGATAGGCTCCCTCAAGGGCCCGGCGCTTGATAATGCGCTGGATCGACTCGGCCATGTTGAGCCAACTGCCGCCCACAGGCGTATACAGGATCAGAATGCCCTGCTGATAACACCAATTCACCCACGCGATGGACTTATGTCCGGCCAGATTATCCATCACCAGTAGCAATCGCAAGGGCGGCGGGTTGGTCTCCAGGCCGAACGGCAGCGCGAAACCCGCTTGCCAGCTCTGCCACAGCGTGCGCGTGTGCTCGGCTGATTGGGGTGGGAGCGGCGGAAGGTTTGCCAGAATCGCGGTCAATTCCTCCTTTAACCAGGCGTGCAAGGATCACATTCGGGCTGCGGGTCACGCCTTTCATGCGCACCTGTCCACTGGCCGGATGAAATAAGGTCAGCAGTTTGGCCGTGCCGTCGCGAAAATACTCATGCGCTTGTCGTGCGGGTTGACCCGATGCACACCAGTGATGCCCCGCATAGGGAATGGTCTGATACGGCCCCGCTTCATCTTCGCACCACAACGCCAAACCCAGGATCTCCGCGATGCGGTAGGCCCGCTCAATTAACTTTTTTTTGCCTCGGTTTCGGGATCGATGACAGGCACAACTCCGGATTTGCGCTTGCGCTCAACCTGGCCGGTGTGACACCAACTGCGATCTTTCTGCCAGACATAGCCCGCTTCGTTCAAGACCATCCGCAGCGTGTAGGTACTCACCGTCGGCAGGCCATCCGGCGCACGACGCAAGGCCCGCTGTAACGTAGAGAGTGTCCAACTCGCCGTTTGATCGATGTCACGATCGGGCACACGCTTGAACTCACTCAGAATGCGGGCCTGATCCGCCTCGGTGTAACGCGGTTGAAATCCACCGCCATGTTTGGGCACAACCGCCCCCAATCCGACCTGATTAAAGCGGCTCACGAGCCGCGAGACCGCATCCCCCTCGTGACGACCTACGCTGAGGGCGGCCTGGGTGTAATCCCGCCCCGCCGCCACTGCCAGCAGCAATCGGGCGCGTATGACATGACTGACCGGCTCACTTTGTGCTCGACTGAGGCGCGTCAAGGTCTCATGTTCATCAGGGGTGAGCGGGCGAAGCGGGTCTTTTTTGCGGCGGCTCATAGGCAATAGCTCTCAGCAGTTCAACGAACATTTGGCAGAATGGCCTGTAGTTTACCTTTACGCCGCCTCTCATGCCACATGACCCACTAGTGTTTGGCAGGCGGCATCAAACGTGATGAAAACGTGCAAAAAAATGCATGGAACGTGTTAAATATCCTGTTAGAAATAATTGATAATAAATTTGTTCTGACAGGGTACGCATCTCAGGGAGACCCCATCAATGATAATCGCCTCTTGAGACTGGTCTCCATGATTCTTACCCCTGAATCTCTCTGGTAGTGCTGAGCACGCCCCTTGATGGGCTGCCACTTTCGGATAGGGATGTGTTTGCAGGGACACAGCCTGCTATGTCTGTTCGTCACGCGGTGGCATGTCCAGAGACGCGCAATCTCGCTCTTCCCTGCTGGCAGCAGGTTTATAGACCAAAACAGTCAAGATTGTGGTATAATATATTTGAGAAACGTAATTTATGATCTTTAAAATATAGCAGTCTGCCGCAACGATCCATAACGATATTTATGACGGTCTATAGGGATACGGTAGGCCGATATCTCATAGATAACCTGAGTTTTGGATTGCTCTACTGACTCCCCTCACCTGCCGTCTGCCTCTCCTACAAGGGGCGGGGAGTGGAGTTGGGGTGAAGCTGAAAGAGCCAAGACACACTGCGATCCAAAACTGAGGTGAGCCAGGTGAGTTGGGGAAATTTTCTTTGGTTGAGCTTTGAGGACTGAGAAGAATGCTAAAACGTTGGATATCTATCGTCATTTTGCTCTTGCTCACGACGCTCGCGGCGCAAGCCCAGACCTTCGTCGTCACCGTCAGTCCTGCATGGCGACCCGCGCTTCAACTGGATTCCAATGCCAGCGATCCGCGTTACGTGGATGCGGAAATCACCGTCACCAGTAACATTCAATTCTGGGCGGTCTCAGCGACATGTACCGTCAACAAAGCGATTCTCACCAGCTACACCTATGATGCGCTTGGCTCAACCACCCCCACCGACCCCGGCGATAATGTCCCGATGGTCAGTTGGAACAGCACGCTCTGGGGGACAGAAGGCACGCACTACACCGCCATTCCGTCTGTGAGCAGCCTAGCCAATTATGCAGCCGCGACGGGCATGTTGACTTTTGTCGCATCCCGTCTCGAACCGAATGCCCCCATCGGCTACAACGGGCGTTCGGACACGTACAATCTTGCAACGCTGCGCTTTAAAGTGCTGGATATGCCCAATAATCCCCCCGCCGTTCTGACCTATACATCGCCCCTGACCTGCATCATTGAGTTTTTGGATCGTAATGGTCGCAAGATTGTGCCAGTCCCTGTTTACAAAGCACCTCTGCCACTGCAAATTGTGACGGGCTACAGCATCAAGGGCACTGTCAAATATCAGGCGCATACTGTGCAAAGCGGTATTGTTGTTTCTTGCGATGGGCCTGTTGCGGGTCCTGGGGATACTGTTGCGAGTGTTACAGATGCAACGGGCAAATTTTCCATCAATAACTTGCGCTCCTTTGGCATCTTCACCTGTCTATTCAGCGGCGGCGGCCCCCTTGCCACGCGCTATCTCGATGCGACAACGCAGGTGGATGTGTCACCATCGGCCTTTACGCCCCCGACCATCCCTGAAATCGTGCTGAAAGGGGGCAATACGGTGGTGCAAGGATCGCCAGATGGTGTTTTTAGCGAAGACCTGACCGCTCTCACAGGCAGTTACGGGCTGACCGTGACCAAAGACACCAGCGGCGATACCAATGGCGATGGCAAAGTCAACCAGAGTGATCTGGCGGTTGTGGCCTCGAATTACAACCGTGATGAAAACACCGATGCGCGGCATCTGATTTACAGCCTCGCCCGTAACACCTCGGTCTTTGCCGATAGCAATGCCTGGCTTGGCCTCGTCGATGCCAATACCGTGAGTCAAATTCTGCCCGCCCTCAAGAAGATTTATTGGGCGACCCTCTCGCCGGATGGCACGAAGCTGGCCTATGTGCAAGAGGTCACGCTCTTCAACGCCGCGACAGGCGCTCTGCCGCGCTATGCCTTGTTTACGGCCCCGGTTGGGGTGGCGGGCGCCCCGCTGCGTTTAACGCCGCTGACATGGAAGATGGATGCTTTTGCGCCCTCATGGTCAGCAGATGGGAATAAAATTGCCTTCATTTGTTCAAAGAACCTGGGAACAACTGCCGATTGGTATGCCCTCAATCCCGGCTTCGGCAATTTGTGTCTCGTTGATGCCTCCGGCTCGAATCTGATTGACACCACGCGGCCCTCAGAGCTGAACGCGCCCGCTTGGGTCACACCCACCAGCGTGGTGTATCCCGCCGCGCTCGATAATCTGCTGTGGCAGTACGATCTGATCGCCGGCACTGAGACATCGCTGCCAAATATCGGCCTCGCCAGCAACGCCCGTCACCCCGTGTATGAAGATGGCCTGCTGTTTTATGAGATGGCGGCTTATCTCTACGTGGCGAGCTACGATGGCACACCCGCCAACATCCAGCCCCCAACGGATACAAACTATCTAGGCGGCTATCACTTTAATACCAATCTCTTCATCACCTATGGCTTTGACATATCGGAGCATCAGCAAAGCGTGGTCATTGATGACGGCGCAGGCAGCTATACGGTTTACATCCAAACCAATAATCTCGCATCACAGGTTCCAGCCTATACCCAGACCAACACCATTGATGTTGACAGCGCGGTAGGAGCGCCTTTTGCCGGGGCCAACAGCTACGGCTGGGCGCTCCCCAATACCGTTGATTTTGCCTGGTAGCCAGAAAGGATATTGTCGTAGGGCCACGCCTGCCTTGTCCGAATGTGTGGAGACATAGCAGGCCGTGTTCACTGAAATCAATATCTTAAGACGACCTGTTTTTGTAGGGGCGACGCATGAGTCGCCCTTGATTGCGATCAGAGTGGTGCGTACAGGGGCAGGACGCATCGGCCTTTAACAACCAATAGAATAGATAAATAAAGGGGTGAGCGATGGGATGGCAAAAACGGGCAGGTATCATCGTTGCGATCAGCGGTGTCTGTGTTCTCATCGGGATGGCGTTTGTTTCCCCCCTGCAACCCGTCATACATGATCCCCTGCCAACGCTTGCGTCTTTGCCTGCCGCGACGCAAGCCCCAGGCGACGAGGCCGTACCAACGACCTTCCCTGCCGTTGTCAACAGCGCCGCTCTGCCTGATGCCTTCCCTCTCAGCGATGATGCCGTTGCCCTGCGTCTGCCCCGCCCCGATCCTGTTCCAGGGCAGATCATCCTCCACTTTGACCCGACGATGACAGCCGCGATGAAGGCCCGTTATCTGGCCCAAATTCACGCGCAGTCGGTGGTGGAACTGCCGGCGCTGGAGAGTGTAGTCATCACACTGGCAGCGGGCCAAAGCGTCGCCCAACTGCCCCCCTCGGCCCTGGTGACAAGCGAAGCGGATTATTTTGTCCAGGCCCAGAGCCTGCCGCAGCCGAATGACCCGTTATACCCGCAGCAGTGGGGCTTACAGGCTGTTGGCTTGCCATCATGGTGGGGGCTGCCGACAAATAGGACAGAGACCACAGTGGCGGTTATTGACAGCGGCGTCTGTCTCACACACCCCGATCTGCAAGGGGCATTGGTGGCGGGCTGGAACTTTGTTGCGGATGATGCGGATGTGACCGATACCTTTGGGCATGGCTGCGCTGTGGCGGGTATTCTGGCCGCACAGATGAATAACGGCGTGGGCATGGTGGGGGCTGTGCCTGATCTTCGCATCATGCCGCTGCGTGTCCTTGATGAACACGGACAGGGCCGCTATTCGGATGTGGCGGCGGCGATTGTCTATGCTGTCGATCATGGCGTTCCCTGGATTAATCTCAGTGTGGGCGGCGTCCAATCGTCAACATTGCTGGAAAATGCTGTCCGCTATGCCACCGATCATCATGTCACGCTGGTGGCGGCAGCGGGCAATGGCGGCAGTGCCAGCCTGCTCTATCCGGCGGCCTACCCTGCTGTGATTGCGGTTGGATCGGTGGATGCCAATTTACAGCGCAGTGCGTTTAGCAACTATGGGGCGGGGCTGGACGTGTTCGCGCCGGGACGCGACATCATCAGCACCCGTCGCGACAACACCTATGGGCGTGTGAGCGGCACATCCTTTGCGACGCCATTGGTGACAGGGGCGCTGATTCTGGCGCAGGCGACGGGGCAAACTCTGACGTTCAACAGCGGCCTGCTGCGTCTGGACGGGACACCTGACCCGATTGATCCGCCGCCACCGCCGCCTGTTCCATCGATCAGCGGCGTGATTGCGCCCGAAGTCTATACGACGCTGGCCCAGACACGCCGCGTGCATGTCATGATTGCGTTGAATCTGCCGCCCTCTGCCCAGAGCCTTGATGATCCCACGCCGATGATTGCCCAGGCGCAGCAGGATGTCCTGGCACAACTCAATCCTGATGAGTTTGTTGTGGCGCAGCAGTATGTGACGATTGCGGCGCTGGCGGGTACGTTGTCGCGGGAGGGGTTGGCGCAGTTGGAGAATAATCCCGTCATTGCCCGCATTTATATCGATGAACCGATTGAAGCGGCCTCGGCCACCAGCGTGATTACCATCAATGCTGATGATGTCCAGACGGGCGCAGTCAGCGGCCTCACGCTGACGGGAGCGGGCCTCACCGTTGCCGTGATCGACAGCGGCATCGACATGACAAATCCAGCCGTGAGCGATGATGTGGTCGCGCAAAAATGCTTTTCGAGCGTCGCGCTCTGTCCCGGCCATGTGCCTACCAGCGACACCGCGCCTGATAGCAGTTTGCATGGCACGAATATCGCCGCCATCATCACTGCCCCGGAAGGCGTTGCCCCTGATGCCAATATTGTGGCGATCCGCGTGCTGGATGATTATGGGCGCGGCCTGAGTTCGGATTGGGTGGCGGCGCTGGATTGGATCGCCCAACAGGTGCAGAACGACGATCTCGAGATCGATGTTGTGAACATGAGTCTGGGATCGCAGAGGTTGTACAAGCCCGCCGTTGGCAGTAGCGCCACCTCGTGCAGCCAGGTGTTCCCGGCAGAGGCGATAGCCGTGCAAAACGTGCTGTCCCTGGGCATCCCGATCTTTGCTGCGACGGGCAATCAAGGCTCGATAGACAGCATCAACTCGCCCGCGTGCATCGCCGGGGTGACGGCCATCGGCGCGATTTACGACAGAGGCCTGGGGGCGGAGCCGGACACAGGCACGTATCACGATCAATTACATGGCAGTTGGCCGAACTGCGCGGATACCACAACGACAGTGGGCCAGATCACGTGTTTCACCAACAGCAACGAATGGCTCGATCTTGTCGCGCCCGGCGCACAAATCATCATCGGTGGCACAGGCGGCTCCGGCACATCGCAGGCGTCGCCGCACGCGGCAGGGGTGGCGGCACTGATGCTGCAAGGCCATCGGCTGGATACCACGCCATCCGACGCCTCGCCCGCCAGCCTGGAAGCGATTTTGCGCTCAACCGGGCCATTTGTGACCGATACCCGCAATGGGCTGGTGTTTCGTCAGTTGGATGCGTATGAGGCCGTCAATCAACTGGTCAATCCGGTTCAGTTTACCTCATGTGCCTCCATCATTGGCGTGTCGCGGGCGGAATGCGAAGCGCTGGTGGCGCTGTATCTCAAGACCGATGGCGCACATTGGTCAACCAACACCAATTGGATGAAGACCAGTGCGCCCTGCACCTGGTTTGGCGTTACTTGTACAGGCACATCAGTCACGGGGCTCGATCTGAATGGGTCCAGTATGACGGGCGTCATCCCCTCCGAGATTGCCGGGCTGCAAAACCTGCGTACCCTCAATCTCAATGATGCGACGGGCCTCACAGGGGGTCTGGCTTACCTGGGAACGCTGACCAATCTCCAGGAACTGCGCCTTGATAACCTGTGGGCCATGCACGCGAATTTCCCGCCTGAGTGGGGTGCTCTGACTCAGCTTGAAACGTTGAGTATGCACAACAGCACCCTCACTGGGCCGCTGCCCGCACAAATCGGCAGTATGACCGCCCTCAAGCTGATCGACCTGAGCGGGGATGCGGCGGGGGCGAATAAAAATCAGATGATGGGCAGCTTGCCCTCTCAGCTCAATCAACTGACAAAGCTTGAGGTGCTTGATTTACAGGCTAATGCGTTCAGCGGGACGCTTCCAAACCTGAGTGGCCTCACCAAACTGCAATATATCAATTTTAATTACAATTCCCTGATCGGAGCGCTACCCGCAACGCTCACACAGCTTCCCGAATTGGTGCGGCTGTATGCCAGCGTCAACCAGTTGAGCGGGACGCTGCCAACGGTGTGGAATGCCAAACTGCAATATATTGAGATTGATAGCAATCAATTCTCCGGCCCCCTGCCAAGCGCGTGGAGCAGTCTGTCCAATCTTGTCCGCCTGAATGTCAGCTATAATCAGTTGACAGGCAGCGTGCCAACGTTCAGCAGCAGCGTCTCGCTGTCCGCTGTGTATTTGGGCCACAATCAGCTCACAACCATTCCGACATCGATTGGCAATTATGCCTCGCTCGTGACGCTGGATCTGTCGTATAACAACTTCACGACGCTTCCCGCCCAGATCGGCGGCCTCACAGCGCTGACAAGTTTGTCGCTGGATCACAATCACATCGCTGCCCTGCCCGCCAGCTTTACCAATCTCTCGTCTCTTGCCACGCTGACGCTGAATTACAACCAGCTCACTACCCTCCCTGCCGCTCTCACCAGTCTGCCCCTGACGAGTGTCAACTTTTGCTATAACCGCATTGATTCGTCCAGCCTGTCGCAGGCGCTGATTGATTTCATCACCGCTCACCAGCCAACATGTGGCAGCTTTGATCCCTGGTATACCTTGCAGGTGATCCCGCCCAATGATGTCACAGCGACTGTCGTCTCGGCCAACAGCGTGAGGCTCAGTTGGACGCGGCCAGCCCTGGCGTTCTGGAAATATGAGATTTATTACGCGCCTGTGTCGGGCGGAGCCTTGAAAAAACACGGCGAGGTTCCCTATGTTCAGTTTGGCACTGGCCTTCCTGTGACCTATCTCGTCACAAATCTCCTTCCCAACACGGCCTATCAATTTTCGCTGCAAATGCTTGGCGGCGATGAGAGTTACAGCATCACCAGCGTCATGGGCACGCCCGTCGTGGCAGCGGCCACGCAGGTCAGCACCTGTAACCTTGTGCAGGCCATTCCGGTGAGCGAGTGTCAAGGCTTAGAGGCGTTCAATAACGCTGTGGATACCGATCAATGGCTTCTGCAAAAGCCGCGCTGGATGAATGTTGATAATCCGCGTCTGCTCGTCCCTGCCAGCCCCACCTCATTTCTGATCGATCTCAACGGCGGCGGTTGGGTGGTGCGCTATCCACATGGCAGCAGCGTGTACGATGCCGAGTTCAATGCCAGCGGGACGGAAGTCGTCACGAGCGGGGCTGATGCCAAAGTACAAATCTGGAATGCCGCAACAGGCGCATCGCTGGGGCAGCTTGATGTGGTGAACAGCGTTGTCCCAACGTCAACCAATTCCGTCGTCAAAGCCGTTTACAATCCATCTGGCACGCGCATCGCCACACTCAGCACTGACAATACTCTGCGCCTGTGGAATCGCGCCACACAGACGGAAGTCTGGCGCAGCATGATGACGTATACGTCAAGCTATGGGGCCTATGCCTTCTCCCTCAATCTTCAATTTAATGCTGCCGGGACGCAAATGCTCGTGTCTGATTATCTCTCCGGCGCACGGCTGCGAAACGTGAGCGATGGCAGCCAAATCCGCGTGTTTCAAGCCGGGAGCACCGCCGTTATAGACAGCGCCCTGAGTCCTGATGCAAGCCGAGTCGTCACCGCTGATGCTGATGGCAGCGTGCGGCTGTGGAACACCGCGACGGGCGAGTTATTGAACACCTTTGCCATTGATGAAGCGGTGCAGGGCGCGGTTTTTAACAGCGATGGCACGCGCCTTTTAGTCCGTTCCTCACACACGTCCGTCAGCGGCGCGATTTATTCTCTCAGCCTGCTGAACAGCACGACGGGGGCGCAAATCTGGCAGTATGTCTATCCGCTCGGTTCGGCTTCTCCGTCAAACGCCGTGTTGATCGACAATAACACCCACGTCATGGCCCACGCTGGCAATACAATTGCCATCCTTGATGCCAGCACTGGGGCCTTTGTGCGCGAACTGCTTCCGTTTGTGTATGCCCCGGAAGCGACCTACGGCTTTACATCGCTGGCCTATGATCCGGTGCAAACGCTGGTGATTGGCCTGTATCCGTGTACCTGGCCTGGGATTACATGTCAGAATGGACATGTCACTGAATTGCAGATTTCTGGCCTGCATGTCTATGGCAATATCCCGCCGCAGCTTGCCAATCTGACCGAACTCAAAACGCTTGACCTGAGTAACAACGGCCTCACGCATGGTGTACCACCTGAGTTGGGTAGCCTGAGCAAGCTGCAAACCCTCAACTTGAGTGGGTCATTTTACGAATCCTGGGTCATGCCGCCGGAACTGGGCAATCTCACCAGTCTGGAGACGCTCGACCTGTATAATGGCTATGTTCGCGGGCTGATCCCGACGGAATTGGGTCAACTCAGTGCGTTGAAGACGCTCAACCTCTCGGCCAATGGGCAGATCGACAGCACGATTCCGTCGTCCCTGGGCAGCCTGAGCAAGCTGGAAACGTTGAATCTTGCCTATAACACAGGGCTGAAGGGCGCAATTCCACCACAGCTTGCCAGTCTCTCTAAACTGCGAATTCTCGATGTGCGCAACACAGCCCTCAGCGGCACGATTCCGCCGCAGCTTGGCAGTCTAGCGCAACTGCGAGAATTCTATGCGTCCAATACACAGCTTACAGGTGGCATTCCAACCACATTCAGCGGTCTGTCCAAACTGGAAGTCCTTCTGTTTCAGCAGAATTCTCTCATGAGCGGGCCACTGCCCGCCGAACTGGGCACTCTCACCAACCTGAAGACGCTGACCGTCTCTCAGAGTGGATTGACGGGCAGCATCCCCACCGTGATCGGCAGTCTGAGCAATCTTGAGGTGTTAGATCTGTCGAATAATATTCTGACAGGGGCCATCCCCGCGTCACTGGGACAACTGACTGCCGCCAAACAGATCATCCTGAACAACAATCGTCTCACGGGGGCCATTCCCACCACGCTCAATCAGGCCAATTTGCCCAACCTGAACGGTCTCATTCTGAGCGGAAATGAGCTTCAGGGCGACATCCCCGTAGAACTAACCACCTTTACATCGGGGCTGGGGGCCGCTCTTCTTCATAACAATCGCCTCTCCTCAAGCAACCCAACGGTGCGAGCCTATTTCGATCTGTGGTATGGGCCAGGATGGTGGCGCACGCAAACCACTGCGCCGCTCAATCTCCAACTCGCGGATGTCACGTCGGGATCAGCGACGTTGAAGTGGCAGCCACAGTGTGATGATGCCAACACACTGAGCAGCGAATGCGCTCTTGATAGCGGCTTCTTCGAGGTGCTGTGTGCGGCCATACTGGGCGGGCCTTATACCAGTATGGGCCGTACTTTGGATACCAATGACCATCAGTTGACCCTCAGAGGATTGGACAGCCAGTCAACCAGTTACTGTGTGGTGCGGGCAGCCTCGATGGATTTGTATCAGCGCTCCCCCATTCCTTTGTGGTGGTACAGCGACAACAGCAGTGAAATCCAGGTGGTGACGACAGCGCCCTGGGGCCTGGAAGTGCCCGTTGACGTTGTACCTGCCATCATTGAGGCCGAGTTTCCCGATGCACAAAATGTTGAGGATCATGCCGATGTTTGCAGCCAGGAGGGCGGGCGGGCGATGTCATTTCGTGGCTCCGGGCGGGCGATGTCGTTTCGCGGCTCCGGAAGAGCGATGTCATTTCGCGGCTCTGGCGATGCTCAGGTGCTGTTCGCCAAAACTGAAGGCTCTACGTTCGATACGGTGCTGACCGTGTGGCGTGTCCCCGTCGATACGCCCTTCAGTGAAAGTAACCTCTCGCTGCAGTTCCTCGGCTGCAATGACAATTTGCCCATCCCCGGCAGCGAGGCGGCTGATCCGAATGGAGTTGAGCGTCCGCCCGATTCGCCCTCGTATGCATCGGGTCTCACGGTGCCGTTTGATCGCAATTTTGATCTCTATTTCATCGTCTTTGCGAAAAATAATGAGGCAGGCGGGGTACGATTTACGCTGGATGGCAACGATCAAGCGCCAACGGGCCTGCCCGCCAGCCAGGTTCAAGCCCTGTCGATGCTTTACAGCGCCACCAATGGGTCAGGTTGGACTCAGAATATTGGATGGTTCAGCGCCAGCGATCCCTGCACATGGTATGGCGTGACGTGTACGGCCAGCACCATCACGGGCCTCAATCTGGCAGGCAATAAACTGAGCGGCCCCCTTCCCGCCGAGATGGGCAGTCTGACGGATCTCACAACGCTCGATCTGCACAATAACGCCTTGCAAGGGGCGCTGCCGAGCACGCTGGCCGCGCTGACGCAGCTCACGACGCTCGATCTGAGCTATAACGCGCTGACGGCCAGCGGCGCTGCCCTCGCATTCGCTGATACTCATGATGCGGGTTGGGCGCAAACCCAGACCGTCCCACCAACCATTATCCAGGTCAGCGGTGTGTCTAACGATCAGGCCAATCTGACCTTCACGCCGATAGCCTACACCAGTGATGGCGGCTTTTATGCGGCCAGTTGTGCGCTCCAGGCGGGCGGCCCCTACAGCCTGAACGCCCACACCGCCAGCAAAGCCACCATCAGTCTCACACTGACCGACCTGCTGCCGGGGACAGCCTACTTCTGCACGCTGCGGACATCGACGCCCGCGCATGGCGCACAGACCAGCGCCCTCCTCAGTGAGAAGAGCGCTGAATTCAGCCTGACGACGAGCCTACCGAGCGGCATCAGCGGCAGCAATGGCGTGTACGTCATCATCCCACCCACCGTTTTCCCGCTGGTCTTGCAGATGAACACCCGCCCGCTGCCTACCGTGTATGACCCATCGCTGCCCGTGCCGCCGTGTGGGGCCGCGATAGGCAAAGCGCTTGTGCTACGCGGGTCGGGTGAGACCTTCATTGGGGCTAACAGCGGCGGCAGCGATTATGCTC
>DAOTUR010000595.1:0-2081 GCA_034436915.1 Anaerolineae bacterium | reverse complement strand
CATGGCGATGGAAGATTTTGATTTGTATCAAAGCCTGCTCTCGAACGCAGCCCGCATCAAACACATCACATTGTCGGACAGCAATAGGCGGCTGCCGGGGCGCGGCCTGATCGATTTTGGTCGTGTGGCAAATATCCTCAAACAGATGAATTACACAGGCTGGCTCTCACTGACGACGGGGAAAGCGGGCGAAAACCGTGAATGGGCGAACACGATTCGCGGGGCGCTGCCGGGTGTCCTGGCGTTTTTGCAGGAAAAAGGGTTTTAATAGTGTAGGGACACGACATGTCGTGTCCTTTTGGGTCAAATAATAGAAAAGGCACATACAGATGTTATTTGAAAATCAGGTTGTTTGGGTGACAGGCGGCGGTTCGGGGATTGGGCGCATGGCAGCGCTGCTGCTGGCCCGCGAAGGGGCATCAGTGCTCATCACGGATGTGAATGACGCAGGCGGCGAAGAGATAGCGGCCATGATCACGCAGGAGAATGGGCGCTGTCTCTATCGCCATGCCGATGTGACCCATGCCGATAATGTGGCGCACATGGCCCGTCTCGCCCACGATCATTTTGGTGGGCTGCACGCCGCCGTGAACAGCGCGGGCATCTCTGGCACGTTCGATAAGCCGCTGCACGAGACGGATGAAGACAACTACACTCGCGTGATGGATGTGAATGTGAAGGGCGTCTGGTTGTGTATGCGGGCGCAAATCCCGGCCCTCATCCAGAGCGGCGGCGGCTCGATTGTCAATCTGGCCTCGGTTGCAGGCTTGATCGGAGCGCCAGGGGGCAGCATCTATGCCGCCAGCAAACATGCCGTGATTGGCCTGACGAAGGCGGCAGCGCTGGAGTATGCGCGATCCAATATTCGTATTAATGCCGTGTGTCCGTCGTTCATCGAGACGCCAATGGTCACAGCCATCACCGAGGTCAATCAGAGGATGGCTGACAGTACGCGCAAAGCCAGCCCGATGAAGCGCCTGGGTCGCCCGGAAGAAGTCGCGGAATTGATCGTGTGGCTGTGCTCATCGCGCTCCTCATTCGTGAATGGTGCGTCGTATGCCATTGATGGCGGATTGACTGCCGGATGAGCGTGCCTGCCGAAGCGCGTCCCCTACTCGCACGCCTCATCGATTATCTCAGCACGCAGCTTGCCATGCCCGTGTCTCTGCGCGATGCCACGCCGCTCTCAGGGGGCGCATCCCGCGATACATGGCTCGTCACGGTGCAGGTGAGTGACGAGACACGGCGCTATGTGCTGCGGCGCGATCTGCCAACGCAGATGTTTGAGGACGCTCTCACGCGGGGGCAGGAATTTCGCCTGATGGATGCCGCCTACAGGAGCGGCGTCAAAGTGGCGAAGGTGCTGTGGAACTGCGCGGATGTGTCTATATTAGGCAGCCCCTTCTTCATCATGGAGTACGTCGAGGGCGTGTCGATTGGGCGCAAGGTGATACAAGACCCGACATTGGCCCAGGCGCGGGTGGTTCTGCCGCAGCAGATGGCCGAACAGCTCGCCCTGATTCATCGTATGTCCGTGAGCGATCTTGAATTTTTAGCGCGGCCACATGCAGGCATGACAGCGGCGCAAACCTCAGTACAGCAAACACATGTCATCCTTGAAGAACTGAATATCCAGAGTCCGACCTGGGAATGGTGTCTGCGCTGGGCCGAGCGGCACGCGCCGCAGAATGCCCTTGAGACGTTTGTGCATGGTGATTTTCGCCTGGGCAATCTGCTGGTGGATGCGTCGGGCCTCACAGCGGTGATCGATTGGGAGTTCGGGCATGTGGGCGACCCGGATGAAGAATTGGGCTATGTGTGTATGCGCGATTGGCGCTTTGGCAATGGCACAAAACGTTTTGCGGGCCTATCGGATCGTGAGACGTTTTTGCAGGCATATGAGCAGGCCAGCGGGCGCACAGTGGATCGAACAGCAGTCGATTGGTGGGAGATTCTGGGCAATATTCGCTGGGGTGTGATCTGTCTGTCGCAGGCCAATCGGCATCTGAGCGGCGTGGAGCCAAGCGTTGAATTGGCGAGTCTGGGCCGCCGCAGCGCCGAAATGCAGTTTGAATCGCTGC
>DAOTUR010000594.1:0-3831 GCA_034436915.1 Anaerolineae bacterium | reverse complement strand
GCCCTCTCAGGGTGTTCGCCCTTTCTGAGAAAGATGAGAAGCTTAACCTGACAGGTATGGGGCACGATGCATCGTGCCCCTACAAAAGACCAAACAGGGCGTTACGATCAAGACGATGGTTCAAAAACAGCATGATTACCCTGTTTTAAGATTACAGATTCCATTATCAAACGGCTTCTTAGGATTGAGTATCGAATAACTTCTGCATCTACTTCTGTAGTCCAGCGTATCAAATCAAACAAATGCTTGTGTTATTTAACTCCTGTTCCTTAGCTTAATGCCTATGTGGCGTGCCATGCCCCTACAAAAATGCCTGTCATTCTCAAGGGCGTAGCACGCTACGCCCCCTACAAAAACACCTTTTTGAGGCGATCTATTGCGCCCTGAACGGTGATTGACAAACGCTCCTTAAAAAATTACCCCTGAAAATGAGGCATCAATTCCTCAATTTGCAGCAGGCGCGGCCCCAAACATGCACGCAGGCACAGGCGCACGATAAAACTGCTGATAGATGATCGCGTTCTGATAGATGAATTCGAGATATTGGCGCGTCTCGTCATACTGGATGACGCGGTGAAGCTGATCCATATCGCGGCCTGACGCATTCAACCACCCCTGCACCGCTGTCGGCCCGGCGTTGTAGCTCAGGAGCGCCGCCGCAATGCTGCCGCCCTGGATATCGCGCACCAAGGCCAGATAGTATGAGCCAAACGCGATATTGACCGAGGGCTTAAACAAATCTTTTACCGTGTAATTAGGCCATCCCAGGCGGTTCGCTACATCCGCCGCCGTACTCGGAATCAACTGCATGAGACCGCGTGCATCGGCAGCGCTGAAATTCGTCGCATCAAAGCTGGATTCCTGGCGAATCAAGCCCGCCACCAGCAGCGGATCAAGGCCGTACTTATTCGCTTCCTGGACAACGACAGCCTCGTATTCAATCGGATAGGCCAGACGCACGAGCGCCGACGGAATCGTCGTCTCCGCCGCTTTGGACAGCGCCATCAGACGCAGCGCCGCAAACAGTGATGAGCGATACAGGCCCAGCGATTGATAATAAAACGCCAGTTGCAGCAGCCCTAGCGGATCATTGCGATGCAGGCGGTGAATCGTGTCAAATTCCAGCCGCGCCTCCGTCCACAAGCCCACCTCCCACAACGCCTGGGCGCGGATCAGCATCGGGTCGCTGGCAAGTTCGGGCGCAATCTCCGCCGAGACTCCCGCCAGCCCAAACGTTTGTGCCACCCACTGCGCGGCAGCAGTCTTATCCTCGGCGGTGATCGTCATCGGCTGAATCGGGCCAGATTGGGCAAACGGATCAAAGTTGTTCAGCAGCGCACACGCCCGCATCCCAAAATATGTCCCCGGCTGAACCGCCGCCGCCTGTGTCCATGCCTGCTGCGCCGCTGCTGGATTGATCGTATTCAGCAACTTGCCCTGCCAGAGAAACCCCTCGGCTGTGCCGACGCGCCCCAGGAAAGCCGCCGCCCGCTGCGGATCGCTCTGCCGCACGAGCATTCCCGCATCAAATAGGCCGCGCTGTGCCTGGGGCGAGGTAGAATACTGCGCCCCAAGCTGATCATAAATTGCCAGGCTCTGCTCGACATCGATGAAGTCGCGGGCTGTCTGCGCCGCCTGCAACAGCGCCTCCGGTGCTTCGGGCGATTGAGGCGATGCTGCTGCCACATTGAGGAATGCCTGTATTGCCTGGACGTAATTTTTGGTTGAGAGATAGGTTTTGGCAATTTCAAGTCCGGCACGGCTGACCATCACATCCTGCGGGTAGAGGGCCTGGAGAGTGGCGAGCGTCTTGAGCGCCACGTCCGGATCGCCCGTGCCGTGCTGGGCCATCGCCAGCAGCAGATAGAGTTCGGCGGGCGGATTGCTGGCCGCAGCGAGATAATCGGGCAGCACGCCGAGCACGGGATTGTAATTCTCGTTGAGGATATTGATCCGCATCCGCAGGACAATATCCACCGCCTGCCCCGATGTAATCAGCTTCACCAGCGCATCAAAGGCAAAGGGTGTTTCGGGATAGGTGGCGATCAGGCGCTGCAAACGCGCATAGCCTCTGTCAAATTGTTCCGCGCCAATTTCCAGCGTGGCGGCTTTAAATTCGAGTTCCGCCCGCCGCGTCCCCTGTGCGTCATATTTGACATCCAGCGCTTGTAACGTCGTGATATAGGCATTCATATCCGCCAGCAGTGCATCGTATTGTGCCAGGGCCAGCGCCGAATTGCCGAGCAGCAGATAGGCATCGGCCAGCTTCTGACGCAGGGTAAATTTGCTATCCGGGACGCGATCCGCCTCTGTCGCCAGACGCAGCGCCCGCATACCATTGTCAGCATCAATCGCAGCGATGCGCTCATAGAGATAGCTTTGCAGTGGATTGGGCGTCAGCGTGAGCGCCTGTTGATAATCGATTAGCGCCTCCTGCGAGCGTCCTGCCTGCTCACGAATATGGCCGCGCATGACCAACCCGCGCACGGTTTCGCCGCAAATGGATATATGCTGTGTCAGAGCGGCGTCCGCCTCATCCAGGCGCTGCACGCGCATATAGGTTGAGCCGAGGCCGAACAGCGCGTCGCATTGCAGCGCAGGATCGCTGGCAGCGCTGGTATAATCGGCAAGTGCCTTGTCGTAATCGCCTGCGAAAATCGCCGCCTTCGCGTTGTCCAGGCTATTCGCCTGAGCCTGCACAGGCGCAAATAGCATCATCAAGACCAGCATGAGCATGAGAAAACGGGTGTGTGAGATCGTCATCATACGATATTCCTCTTCTAAACATCAGATTATCTAACCTGAGTTTTGGATTTGACCCTTACCCCAACCTCTCTCCCACTGCGTGGTAGAGGGGCTTTTCATTCCCCTCCTCGCCCCTTGAGGGAGAGGATGTCGGGTGGTGAGGGGTGAAAAACAAATCTGCCCAAAACTCAGATGGTCTGTGAACCACTGAGACATCAACATATCGTAGCACATTACAAATCTTTGTCAGAACCCCATCTTACAGGCATTTGCAAACATCATCGCGCAAATGATTCCATTGCTTGACAGGGATCGCAGCAAAAATAACGAGTTTTACGAGTTTTGATTTTGGGGGGTTGACTTTGACACTGTGTCAACGCTTAGGATAGGTTTGTCGACGAGTTCACAGACATTGGAGAGTACATCATGGCGACAACACAACAGCACGTCATTCTTGGCACTGGCCCGTTGGGGCAATCAATCATGCGCTCGCTGCTCAAGCGCGGTCACAGCGTCCGCATGATCAGCCGCTCCGGTAAAGCAAATGTGCCGCAAGGCGTTGAGATCATGGCCGCTGATCTGACCGACGCCAAGACAGTCGCCCAGGTGACAAAAAGCGCGGTGGCGGTGTATCAATGCGCCCAGCCCGCCTACACCCGCTGGCCGGAAGAATTTCCAGGCTTTCAGCGCAGCATTGTTGAGGGCGTCAGCACATCGGGCGCAAAGCTCGTCGTGGCGGAAAATCTCTATATGTATGGCGACACCAACGGCACTCCTCTGACGGAAAACACACCTTATAATGCTCACACGCGCAAAGGGGCTACCCGCGCCCAGATGTCACTCGATCTAATTGAGGCGCATAAGGCGGGCAAAATCCGCGTGACGATGGGTCGTGGCTCTGATTTTTACGGCCCGCAGGTGAAAGACTCGTCGGTGGGAGAACGCACTTTTGGCCCGCTGCTCCAGGGCAAGTCGGCGGGAGCCTATGGCAATGTGGATCTACCACATACCGTCACCTATATCGATGATTTTGGCGAAGCACTGGTCATCCTGGGCGAGAACGACGCGGCATTGGGTCAGGCGTGG
>DAOTUR010000593.1:0-1866 GCA_034436915.1 Anaerolineae bacterium | reverse complement strand
GTGCCAAAACAGGACATGGCGTGCCAAAACAGGACATGGCGTGCCAAAACAGGACATGGCGTGCCAAAACAGGACATGGCGTGCCAAAACAGGACATGGCGTGCCATGTCCCTACAAGGACAACGGGGGTGAGGGGATCACTGGTGCTAGAAACGAAAAAATCGTGCTTTCAAGGTCACGATTTTTTGCGTCAGTGTTGAAGCGAACTAATTGGCTTCAACTTCAAGCACTGCTTGGCCGCGATACGTGCCGCATTTGGCACACACATGATGCGCGACATGGTATTCGCCACAGTTCTCGCACACCAACAGGTGATTGAGCGTCAGTGCATCGTGAGCACGACGTTTGCGTGAGCGAGATTTAGAAAGCTTGCGCTTAGGGAGAGGCCCCATCCTGAATACTCCAAATTGAAACTCATCGGTCATAGAGCGTTGCCGATTATACGGTCTAAAGGGGGTGAGGGTCAAGACTGCGTGTGGGCAGGCATGATATAATAGGCCATGAGTTAGAAAGGATGATCATGACCGTTGAAACGCTCCTCGAAGAAATCCGCACCCTGTCCTCGCAAGATCGCCAGCGATTGATTCATGCGCTGCTGGTTGAGCAAACCAGTATCGATACATCCCATAAGCGGAGTATCCTCGAATTTGGCGCGATTGGAGCAGACATCGCAAGTGGAATCGATGCCCAGGAGTATGTGAACCAACTGCGCGACGAATGGGATGACTCTCGTTAATTTCTTCGATATTGCTTTCCCCCCTCACAATAATCGTCTAGCACACCCACAATTAAGCCTCGCCAAGACCCCTGCATAAGACGACAATCAGCCGCTGTCTGCTCATTTCATCAGGATCATTGGCCCTTATGTCGCTGAATATCGTCTCTCTCCTCCCCGCCGTCATTGATATTGCACAGCAGGCAGGCGCGATTGTCATGCGCCACTATGCCGCCCCCATCCACGCCGAAACCAAAGCCAACAAGATCGATCTGGTCACGGCGGCTGATAAAGAGGCCGAACTCTACATCGTGGCGGCCTTAAAAGCGCTGGCCCCGACGCATCACATCGTGGGCGAAGAGGGCGGCGCACAGGGCGCATCGCTGGCTGAGGCTGAGTATCTGTGGTTTGTCGATCCCATCGATGGCACGACCAATTTTGCCAGCAAGATTCCCCATTTTTGCACCAGCATCGCCCTCACCGAAAAAAATCGGCATCCACTGCTGGCCGTGATCTATGACCCGGCCAAACGCGAATTGTTCACCGCGACCAAAGGCGGCGGCACATGGATGAATGGCCGCCCCGTTCACGTCACCGAGTCAATGCATCTCATCGATGCCGTGATCAGCAGCGGCTTCCCGACGGATCGCGCCACCAACCCCGATAACAATCTGCGCGAATGGGCGGCTATCGTGCCTCTGATTCGCGGCGAACGACGCCTGGGCAGCGCCGCGCTCGATCTGGCGTATGTGGCGGCAGGTCGGTTGGATGGCTTCTGGGAGGCGGGCATCAATCCCTGGGATGTGATGGCAGGCATTTTGCTGATAGAAGAAGCGGGCGGCTGCGTGACCGATTATGCAGGCGAGGCCCTCCCGCAGCGCCAGGACAAAGGTGGTTATGTCGCTACAAACGGCAAAATTCACAGCGCATTTTTGGAGGCACTGACAGCGGCACGACAGGGATAAATTTTGTAATTGTCAATGCAACGTGATTGTAGGGGCGCAGCGTGCTGCGCCCCATAGACAGCAACTTTGTGGCCTCTGATCAGCACGCGGCATCCGCTCTCACCAGAGGCTAAAGCCGTCTGTCTAGGGAGTACCAAGCCCCGTAAACGGGGCTCATGGGCTTTGGCCCTTTTTTAGACCGAGACG
>DAOTUR010000592.1:0-4488 GCA_034436915.1 Anaerolineae bacterium | reverse complement strand
GGGTATGGCACGCCACACCCCTACATAAATACCCTCTGTGATCTTTTGTGAACCAGAAAAATTTAAGATGCAATCGCCCTGGGCGACCCATGGGTCGCCCCTACGATTCATGCCATTATCAGGTTAACTTACTCATCCCCGTTGGTATGCGGCTTGAACGAGGCTGTGATCTCCTGCTGCATGTGGGCCGGGACGCGCTCATAATGCGAGAAGGTCATCGAATAGACGCCGCGCCCGCCTGTCTTGGAGCGTAAATCATTGCCGTAGCGCAGCATCTCAGACATCGGCACGAAGGCCCGCACCACACTCTTGCTGTTCTGGCTATCCATGCCCTGCACCTGCCCGCGCCGTGTGTTCAGATCGCTCATGATATCACCCATCATGGCTTCGGGAATGGTGATGCTGACATCCATCACGGGTTCGAGCAGCACCGGGGCGGCACTCTGAAAGGCTTCTTTGAAGGCTTCGCGGCCTGCGACCTGAAAGGCGATATCCTTTGAGTCGACAGGATGCATCTTGCCATCGTAGACCTGAACCTTGACCCCGGTGACAGGATAGCCCGCAATCACGCCGCCATCCAGCACGCTGCGAATGCCCTTCTCGGCCGAGGAGAGAAATTGCGCCGTAATCGCGCCGCCCACAACTTTTGACTCGAAGGAAAAATCTTCGCCCTGGGCCGGGATCACGCGCAAACTGACCTCCCCAAATTGGCCCGCCCCACCCGACTGCTTCTTGTGACGATAGGTGGCCTCTTTCTCTTTGGTCACAGTCTCACGGTAGGGAACGCGCGGCATTTCCGCATCGATGCCCACGCCGAGCGCCTCGGCCCGCTTGAGAGCAACCTGCAAATGAATCTCGCCCATGCCTTCGAGCACAACCTGCTTGGTATCAGGGTCCTGCCGCCAGCGCAGTGTCGGGTCAGCCTCGCAGAGGTGTGTCAGGATGGTGCCCATCTTGGCGCTGTCGGCCTGGGTGTGTGGCTTGAGGGCCACGCTGTAGAGCGGCGCGGGGAAATCCGGCTTCTGCACCTCGAACGTTTGATCGTGATCGGCCAGCGTATCGCCTGTGCGCGTGGCGCTCAGCTTGGCGACGACGCCAATATCGCCCACATGGAATTTGCTGACAGGAAGCTGCTCTTTGCCGCGCATGGTGAACAGGGTCGAAAAGCGTTCATCCTTGCCTGTGGTCGTGTTGTAGTTGCGGCTGTCGGCGGTGATGACGCCGGAGAAGATGCGAAAAAAATTGAGCGTGCCAACAAAGCGATCTGTCGCGGTTTTGAAGACATACGCCGCAAGCGGAGCCTCGTCCTTCTGGGGCGGACGCAGGAATTCACGCACTTCCACACCATCGCGCATAATCGCCACGCGCCGCTCAGTGGGCGGCGAGACATACACGCTCATCGCCTCCAGCACAGGCACAGTGCCGATATTCTGTGTGGCGGAGGTCACAAAGACCGGGACGGTATTGAGCAGGTGCGAACGAGACGCGGCCCGCATTCCCTCTCGAATCTCTTCCAGCGAGAGCGTGCCGTCATCGAAATATTTTTGCAGCAGCGCATCATCCGATTCAGCCGCCGCCTCCATGAGTTCCATGTGGGCCGCTTCTGTCGCCGTTTCCAGGTCTTTGGGCAGATCAGCGCGATCTGCGCCCGACCCATAATAGGCTTTTTGCGTCAGCACATTGACGACGCCTATAAAGCTGGCCTCTTTGCCAATCGGGATCGTGATGGGAACAAATTTGTACTTGGGGAAAGTGCTGCGAAGCTGCTCGAGCGTGCCTTCGTAATCGGCATTCTCACGATCTAATTTGTTGATGATGACGATGATCGGTTGCTGATAGACACGGGCATAGTCCCAGGCAATTTCAGCCCCCACCTCCACGCCGGAGACCGCATCCACCACGACAATGACTGCATCGGCCACGCGGATAGCATTCTTCACGTCGCCCTGAAAGTCGGTGTAGCCAGGGGCGTCTAGGACATTAATTTTGTGCTCGTTAAATTCGATGGGGATGAGGCTGGTGGAGAGGGACAGGCCGCGTGCTTTTTCTTCATCTTCAAAATCGGAGACGGTATTTTTCTCTTCGATGCGCCCCATGCGGGTGGTCGCGCCCGTGTTAAAGAGAAGGGCTTCAACGAGGGAAGTTTTGCCGCTGCTTTGATGACCGACGAGTGCAACATTGCGGATCTGAGAACTCGGATACTCTTTCATGAAGTTCAATCCTTATACAGCGTGGAAAAAAGTTATTCTTCCCTCCTGATTCTAAGAAGATGTTTGCACAATGTCAAAATTACACAGGTCATACAAATGAACGACGAAAAACACGGGTCTAAATTCACCCTCACCCCAACCTCCTTTCAGAGGCAGGTTTTTTCACAACAGACACTATTCTGTACACCTACCGTCCGGACGAGGCGGGCCTCGTCCCTACAATTGAATGCGATATTTTGGGGTGAGGCATCAGTTGGAGTGAGGCATTCATCAGCCAAGCGATTCAAAACTGAGGTTTCGTACCAAACTCTAACCCTCATACAACGCCGCACGAATTGAGTTGGGCAGCCCCTGTCTCGTAAAATAACAGCATATTTCGGAGACGGAAAGGCCGAACGATGCTCGAAGCACACGTCATGCTCTATATGATATTTTTCAGCCTGATCTCTGCTTTTATGGCGATGGTGGCGGGTGGATTATTTGCTGTCGGATATCTACGGGTGGCGCGGCTTGGTGCTCAGACGCAACCCTATACCTACGGTTTGAATCCCTCGACCATCCGTCAGAACTTGCAGCAGGTGGCCTCACCTCTCGATAAGCTCACACCCTGGTATTCGCCCAGCCCCTTTGAAACAGGCACACATCCGGCGGTGATCGTCAACGCCAATCACACCCCTGGCCCGCTGATTTTGCCGCTGCGCCCGCAGGAATCACTCCTGTACGCGGACTCCATCGGCAATTCTTAGGGCAGACTATCTTATTTCTGTGTTTCCCTTATCTCGCAGTCGTTAGAAACCCCTTGTCTGAGGCGATCCCATGAATCGCCTCAATATTTCCCCTTAGCGTCTGCGATCTCCCTCAGTACAATGAGCGTCATTCCGTTCAAATCACCCTTGAGAGAGCCGATGGACCAGACACCCCCTTCCGCAAACCAGATCCTGAAAGTCATCTTCATCGGATTCGGGCTGGCGGCGCTCGGCATCGGCCTCTTCCTGACGTTGTATCTTGACCTGCAAGGGGTTGAGCCGCTGCCGCGTTTGCTGGTGTCGATGTGTGTGCCACCGCTGGTGATTGCCGTTCTGGTCGGCGGCTATGCGCTGGTCACGGGGCGATTCTCACCCAGCAAGACTGAATCGTAATTAACCTGAGTTTAGGATGTGTTTTGCTCTTCACCCTCACCCCAAACCCCTCTCCCACTCCCCTCCTCGCCCCTTGTAGGAGAAGAGGCCGGGTGGTGAGGGGTTAACGAGCAGCGCTACCCAAAACTGAGGTTAATCATATCCCCTTACGCAGCACTCCCACCCACACCAACGGCTCATCAGAGCGATCTGGCAGCGACGCGGCGTGCTGTGTCACCAGCTCTAAGCCTGTCGCTTGAAGCGCCTGTTTGTAATCGGCCTCGCTGTGCCAGTAGTGCTCAATCGCGTAGGTCTGGCCCTGGGCGCTGAAGGTGCGTTGAGCGCGGGCGTCTTTGAGGCGCGGATGCAAATCACTCACGAGAGCGAAGCCGCCCTCGCGCAGCACCCGCCCGATCTCACTGAGAGCCGCCTGTAAATCCGCCACATGCCCGATTGCCAACCCGCACACAATCCCATCCAGACAGGCCGCAGGCAGAGGCAGCGCTGTCATATCAGCCTGGGCTGCACAGGGCGCGATGCCGTGTGCCAGCATATCAAGACTGTGATCCAGGCTGACGACGGATGAGGCCCCGCGCTCTGTGAGCAGACGAGTATAGCGGCCTGTTCCGCACGCCAGATCAAGCATTCTCAAGCGGGTCACGGGCGGCAGATGGGCCAGCATCAAACGTTCTTCCAATTCCATAAACGGATTGTGGGCCTGGGGCGGATAGGCGGCGGCCCACAGACGGTAGGCGGCGCGGCTCGTCAGCAGGCGCGGACGATACCACCAGCGGCGGATGCTTCGTAGGACTGTCAGCACAGCGACTCCCGTCAACAAAAGCTTTGAAAGAGTATAAAACAGAGCAATTTTCGAGAAGTCAGTTTAGCACAAATGTGTTATGATTCGGTCTGTGGTTGTCTGCTGCTCATGATAACATCTGCCTTAGAAGCCGTTTGATAATGGAATTTGTAATCTCAAAACAGAGTAATCATGCTGTTTTTGAACCATCGTCTTGATCGTAACGCCCTGTTTGGTCTCTTGTAGGGGCACGATGCATCGTGCCCCATATACACCAACTTAAGGATTTTGAGCCATGTCAATAACCGTCCCATCCGCCTCATGACATGGCAAAATCGCTTGCGCCAGGGACTGAAAGTCC
>DAOTUR010000591.1:0-15777 GCA_034436915.1 Anaerolineae bacterium | reverse complement strand
GGAATGACCGCCGCCCGGCGTCCGATGTTGACCGCCGCGTTCGTTGTTTGCTCCGCTAACTGTTGCCCGGACGGATGCCCGCTGTCTTGAGCGGCCTTTAACACCTCATCTAGGCTTTCTTGATTTTACGTGTGGCAAGACTTCGCCACACACCCTCTCTCAGTCCTTTGTTAAGGTGCTAAGAGCCTTCTAACACATCAGGGGCGGAAATACAAGTTTTACGGCGCTTCTTCGGTGAGCCTAAATTTTGCTTGTGTCGATGGTTTATTATTGGTCTGTTCTATCGTGATAAGTTGGGAAATTCTGATTATGTCTATACTCTCTTCTTTTCTTCTGTTTTGTACCCCTGTGGCTGTTTTTCAGTTCTGGGAGGGTCTGAGGTAGGTTTTCACCTCTTTTTAATGACTATAAGCAAGAATTAGAGATAAACCTCTCAATCTTTACACGAAATTGATACAGACCATCGTTCCCTTGTTCCGATCTTTATGCGTTGGGACGTATCTTCAAGGTATATCAGCAAATCTGCGCTAAAGGATTGCCTCTCATGAAGATTGTTCTCGTCCAAATGACAGAGAAACAGTGGACAATGCCCGCTGTTCATCTTGCCTGTGCCCTCGCCCGCAGCAGCAGCGCCAACATTATCCTGCTTCAGTTGATTCAGGAGCCACATCCAAGCAACCTGAAGCAAAGGTTCAGCTTTGTCTCCCCACCCCCTCAACATGATGATATTGGCGAATATGCTGCGACAGCCGAAGATTATGGGGTGCATTTATCAGTTCGCTTTATGCAGTGTTTGTCTCCTCTGGAGGCCCTATCCAACGCTGCTGACCAACTGAATGCCGATGTTGTCTTTGCTTACGTGCCGCAAAGCTGGCTTCCCTATTGGCGTAAATTCCAGACATGGCATTTACAGCGCTCTCTCGCAGCCGCTCATCGCCAGCTCTTTGTGCTTGATCAGGCTGCCCTTGACCAACTCCCTAGCATCGTAACAAAACCTGACTATCTCTTTAATGCCAAATAGAACAGCCGAAACAAAAATTCCTGATACTTTCTTGATATCTAAAGAGAAAAGCTTGACATAATCCTGATTCAGTGACTATATACTCACGGATTGTGATCATCGAAGGATAAACAATGTCGATTCGTGAAACTAGAGAACGTCTTGCCGATATCGTCATCGGTGAACGTCTTCAAACAGCGGATATATCACATCAAACAGCACCGAATTTTGTTGCGCTGGCGGTCTTAGCCAGTGACGCGCTCTCTTCCGTGGCCTATGCGACGGAAGAAATCCTGATTATCCTGAACACCGCCGCCCTCGGCTCATTCGCCCTGTTCGGCTTTACGGGCAATGCTATCTCCATCCCGATAGCGATTGGCATTGCCCTTCTCATCGCCATCGTCACCATCTCGTATCGCCAGACAATTTTCTCGAATCCGGCAGGCGGCGGCGGGTATCGCGTTGCCAAAGAAAATCTGGGCGAGGAAATGGCCCAGGTGACGGGCGCGGCCCTCTTGACGGACTACATCCTCACAGTTGCCGTCAGCATCAGCGCAGGCGTCGCCAACGTCCTGAGCGTGGTTCCACAGTTGGCCCCCTATCGCGTCGTGATCACAGTTGGCATCATCCTGTTCATGGCCTATATCAACCTGCGCGGTGTCAAGGAAAGTGCGCGGCTGTTCTCCATCCCGACGTATTTCTTCCTGGCGACCATTGGTCTGACCATCGTCGTGGGCTTCTTTCGGCTGCTGAGTGGAACCCTGCCCAGCGTCGTTGATGTGGAAGCGATCCATCATGATGTCCTGGGGCCAGTGGGCCTGCTCCTGCTGCTGCGAGCCTTTTCCTCTGGCTGTACGGCGCTGACAGGCATCGAAGCGATCTCCAACGACACGCAGATTTTCCGCCAACCGCGTGCAAAAAATGCAGCCAACACGCTGGTGGTGATGAGCACGATCCTCATCACATTGTTCCTGAGCATCACAGTCCTTGCCAACGCGATCCATGCCGTACCATCCCATACTGAAACAGTCATTAGCCAGTTGGCCCGCACCATCTATGGCAGAGAAGGTATCGGCGCTGTGCTGTACATAGCAACGATCATCGGCGCGTTTGCCGTGCTGTTCATGGCCGCCAATACGCCTTTTGCCGATTTCCCGCAGTTGGCCGCGCTGCACAGCAACGACGGCTTCCTGCCGCGTCAGTTGACCTTCCGTGGCCGCCGTCTGGTCTTTAGCTGGGGTGTCTATACTCTCTCAGCCGGAGCCATCTTTCTGGTCATCATCACGGGCGCACTCGTCACCAATCTGATCCCGCTGTATGCCATCGGCGTATTCCTCGGCTTCACCATCAGTCAGGCAGGCATGACGCGCCGCTTCTGGCGGGCTAGTCGTCTCAAACCCGGTGAGTTTACCTGGGGCCTGGAGACCAAGATCGTTTATGATCCTCACTGGCTGTATAAGTTCATCGTGTCAGCAACAGGCTCTTTAGTGACCTTCGTCGTGATGCTGGTGTTCATCGTCACCAAGTTCACCAGCGGAGCCTGGGCCATCGTTCTGCTCATTCCTATCCTGGTCTGGATCTTCTTCCGCATTCACCGTCACTACAAGGAGACAGCCGCCCGCCTTAAATTGCAAGAGCTTCCTGTTTTCACGCAAAAGCCTATCGTCTTTGATCCGAGCAAGCACAAAGAAGTCGCCCTCTACTTCTGCGACACCTGGTCAAAGCTGGCAGTTGCTGTTGTGAACGGCATCTTGAAGCGTGGGCTGCCCATCCGCATCATTCACGTTGATGTTGATCCCAAACGCACGTCAGCTTTCGAGAAACGCAGCGAGGAAATCCGCGCCTTAAATGGGTGGGAGGAAGGCGTCACCAGCATCGTTGAGGAACCCTACCGCGATCTGCATCAGAACATCGCAATGTTGATGGAGAGTTTGCGGAATCAGTATCCTGATGTCTATTTCCATCTCTATATTGGGGCCATTCGCACACGCTTCCCATACAACTTCCTGCACATGTCCACAGATCGCTTCCTGCGCGATGCGCTGCTGGAATCGGATGATGTGTCGCTGAACGTCAAGCAGATCAATCTGGATGCCCTGCCGCTGCCGAAAGGCTTCAAAGTGACCTTTGAACATGCGACAGATCATCACGACTCTGGCGAAGGTGACGAACATCCACCGGCCCCTGCTCACTCGTAACTAACTCAATTGAGGAGCACCCTCTCCCGCGAAGTGGGAGAGGGTAAAACGCGCTCTATCTCTGTGATGCACAGGGGTAGAGCGCGTTTTGACATGTGAGCGCCTAATGAGCCATTCTTGACACATACAGGTTCAAGCATTACAATATGATTTATTGGTTTCACAACTTTCAGAATATTCTAAAAGTTGTGAAAATAGATTAGTATACGGAGGCAATTTTGCTTCCTAAAGGAAAATGTTCATGCCAACGTTAGGAAGTACCGAGTTCAGCTTGATCTACAATGCTTTTTCGTTCACCTTCGCGTGTATGTTTGCGACATTCCTTTTTTTAGTGTTCATGAGGACACAGGTCGCACCCAAATATCGCCTTGCCATCGTCATGAGTACGCTGGTCGTCGCTATCGCCGGTTATCATTACTTGCGCATTTTTGAAAGCTGGAATGCGGCCTTCGTGATTGATGCTGCCAGCGGCACATATCTCCCCTCTGGCACACCCTTTAACGATGCCTACCGTTATATCGACTGGATGTTGACCGTGCCTCTGTTGGTCGCGGAACTGGTTGCTGTCTTAGCCTTGACCAAAGGCGGCGGCTGGTTGACTGCACGCTTGGCGATTGCCGCCCTGCTCATGGTCATTCTTGGCTATCCGGGTGAGATCGCTGCGACCACCAGTGCTCGCGCCATCTGGGGAGCCATCAGTACCGTACCCTTCTTATACATCGTCTATGTTCTGTTCACCGAGCTGGGCGCAGCCATAAACCGCCAGACCGACGAAGTTAGTACTCTGCTTCGTAATATTCGTTTGCTGCTGCTGGCAACATGGGGCTTCTATCCCATTGTTTACATGCTGCCCCTCTTAGGTGTCGAGCGTTCCAGTGCCATCATCGCAATTCAGTTAGGCTACTGTATCGCTGACGTGGCAGCCAAGTGTGGTTACGGTCTGATGATTTATGCCATCGCCCGTGCCAAGTCCAAGGCCGACGACCCCCAGTTCGAGGCACAACTTATCTCGGTTCCCGCCGTTGGTGCCTAACTGAGAGTCGTTCCCAGCTAACCGAAACAGAAAATCCCCCACTGCAAACGCATGGGGGATTTTTGGCCTCTCGTCGTCTCCACCAACCACACGTCCCTGGCGCAAGCGCTTTTGCCGCGTCTTTGACCCACAATGAGCACAAAAATCCTTAAGTTGGTGTGTATGGGACGTAGCGTGCTACGCCGTGCAATTTAAGGTTAGCGTGTGGAGATAAAGCGATAGCCCACGCCCGGTTCATTCAAGATGTAGCGGATGTTTCGCAGCGGGTTTTCGCGCAGCTTTTTGCGGATTTGATTAATGAAGACGCGAACATAGTGATCCATCTCTTCATAGCTTGGCCCCCAGACAGCATTCAGGATAGCGCGATGCGTCATGACCTTGCCGGGATGCGTCGCCAGCAGGCGCAGCACATCATATTCTTTTGGCGTGAGATGCACCTGCTCATCTTCGACATAGACGAGGCGATTCACAAGATCAATGCGAAGAGCATCCACAACGATCTCCGCTTTTGAACTCGCGCTCGGCTCAATCATCACGCGCCGTAAAATCGCAAGAATACGGGCATGAAGTTCCTCCATGCCAAACGGCTTGGTGAGATAATCATCGGCTCCCGCATGGAGAGCAGCCACTTTGGTTTTTTCCTCATCATGCACCGAGAGCATAATGATAGGAATCTTTGACCATTCGCGCACACGGGCGCACACCTCAAGGCCATCTGGCTCTGAGCCGAACGAAATATCGAGAATCATCATATCCGGCGAGAGCTGCGCCGCGAGCGACATAGCCTCCAGACCATTCAAGGCCGTAAACACCTCATAGCCATACCCGCCCAGGCCAATCTTGAGCTGTTTACGAATCTGCGGCTCATCATCAACAATGAGAATTTTGAGCTTCATGCGGCTGATCCTTCGTGAGAGCGAGGGCAATGATAAATGTCGCGCCGCTGCCGGGGGTGTCCTCAACCCATAACTGCCCGGCATGGGCCTCAATGATCCCCTTCGCAATCGGCAGGCCAAGACCAATATGCCCCTCTCGCCCGCGATAGAAGGGCTCCATCATGTGCGCCTTTACCTGCGGCGAGATCGTTTCGCCATGATTCACAACTTTGAGAAGTGCTTTGTCGTCGTGAACCTCACCGCGAAGTTCGATCTGACTCGAAGCTGGCTCATAGCGTAACGCATTATCCACAAGATTTGTCACGGCTTGCAAAAACAGCCCATAATCAAAATTGACCAGCGGCATATCGTCCGGGAAGATCAGCGCGAGGCGTTCTTGCTTGGTCAATTGCCAGATTCGCGCCGCAACATCCCCCGCGATCTCCTCAAATGAGTTCAACTGGCAGTCCAGCGTCAAGGCCCCGGCTTGCAAGCGCGACATATCCAGCAAATTGCCCACAAGTTTATCCAGTTGATCGACTTCTGTCTCAATCGTCTCGGCAATCGCCATCTTTTCTTCACGCGCCAATTGGTCGTGCAGGCGCTGGAGGTTGCTGGCCGATGTCTTGATAATCGTGATCGGCGTGCGGAGATCATGCGATACGGCGTGCAGAAGCGCCGTTTTGAGCTTATCCGCCTCTTCAAAGCGCTGGCTTTTGCTGGCCCGCTCCGTCAGATCAATTCGATGGAGCGCCATCGCAGCCTGGGCGACACAACTATTCAGGAGTTCTACCTGCGGCGGTCTATCGAATGAGACGCGCACTGTGCCATAAATATGCTCGCCGCTCTGCAAAACAAGGTAGTGAACCGTGCCATAGGCGGCGGTGTCGCTGGCATGGGGCAAGATATGGGCGTGGGTCGCGCCCAAATCCTCGCGCAGCACCTTGGTCAGCGCCTCATAGACCCCGGCATTCTGCGTCAGTTGATTGAAGGAGCGCGTCAGACGATAGAGAATTTCCTGTTCCGCCGCCCGCTGCTGCGCCTCCTGCGTCTGTTGGCGGGCATGTGCACCCAACCGCCCCGCAATGCCGGAGACAATCAGAAACACCCCCAGGTCAAGCACCTGTCGTGCATCCGCCACCCCAAACGAGTAGTAAGGCGGCACGAGAAAGAGGTTGATGCACATAAAACTTAAAAAGGTCGTGGCAAATGCTGCGCCTGTACCGCTGCGAATCGCAATAATCACCACGAGCAAAAGATAGATCATAGTGAAGTTTGCCAGCGTCAGCACATTGTGTAGAGGCAGCGCAAACACCGTGATCACCGTGACAGACAGCAGTGCCACCTCATACACGCGCAATCGTTGAAATTGCTTTGCTCGCCTAGTGTCGATCTGATGCATAGCCTCCCCTATCGTTCGTATGGCGAACGCTCATCCCCGTTCATAGGTGGGACGCAAATAGATCTCGATGAGATAATCAGGATAGCCGATCTTGCGTAGGTTCGTCTCGCACACCTGAATGGTTGCGCCATGATCGCGCCAGAAGGGAACGCGCTTAATCAGCGTCTCGACCTTCTCACGGGGCGTGATAATCCAAGTGTCTTTGGGGACATAGCCAAAGAAGATGACATCCATTGCATTTGTGATGTTGGGGTTTTTGAGAAACGGCGCGATCAGCACCATTTGACGCGCATGTTTCTCCTGCGTCAGATAATTAGCGACGAATTTGGCCGTGCCGCCCAGATCAACCAGATCATCAATGACGCCAACGACCTTATCCTCCACATTAATCGAGAGCGGATGCACTATGCGCGGCTCATCAAGCGGTTGGCCTGGGCCAGCATAATATTTAATGCCAAGCGTGCCAAAGTTGATCGGTGGGATGTTTTTGTTCAGTGACCACGCCAGATGATCGTGCAGCAGCACACCTGGCAGCAGTCCCCCCATCGTGATCATCACGGCCTCTGTCATCTGCGCTTTGGTGCTCAAATTGTCGATCTGGTAGCGATAGACCTTGCGAGCAAGCTGCGCCATGATGAATGTTTCAATGTGATCGGGAATATAGAGAAACTTCAGCGGGTCAAACTCCACCTCCGCCCCGGTGGGATGCTGCCAGAATTCACTATCAATCGAGTGCGTGTGTTCCTGCACATGCTGTGCATAATCGGTCATTGGCAGCGTGTCCTTGTGAAGTTTATTCCGGCGAGACATAAAGAGACATTTTTCTGTATGAGAATAATCGGGCCAATTATAAGCCACACTTGCCATAAATCAGAGCAGAGACTCATTTTGCCCAAAACAGCCTCACAAACGCCGATCTGTACTCGCATTTGCCCGATCAGATCGCTTATCAAGAAACACAGCAGCAGCAAATTGCGATATTAAGCGCATCTGGCGACCAGATAGCATACAATTACTTATGAATCCCTGATAGGATCAAGTAAAGAAGATTGAAAGAGGTCATCATGGGCACTTATGAATACGTGGTTCAGCACAACAACAAACATTCTCATGCGCGGTCGTATGAGAGCGTTTGCGAAGAATTGCGCTCTCATCTCTGGCAGATTGAAGAGGTTGATCCGAGCCTCTATGAAATCCGCTCTGGTAAAGAAGGCTATTATATCCGCCCGCGTGGGGAGAAACTTGAGCCATCTCGTGTCAAGCGGTTTGCAACGGCTGGATTTGGCATGTACGGGCCAATCTATATCGTCTTGCACTCGCGCGAAGGCAATGAGGTTGTAACCATTCTGGGGAATAAAAATGATGTTCTCCAGGCCGCATTTGTTGTCAGCAAGAAGCCCTGATCATCCCTCTTCACACCGCAGACAGAGGGCTTGAAAGACGCTGCCCTCTCACAGCCCTGTTGCTATGGGGCCTCATGCATCCGATGAAGTATCGTGCAGTTCGTCCTTTAAGAGCTGCCCGATCATCGTATTGAGATCAAAATCTTTGCCCAGCGCATATTCATTCAGATAGAGATTTAAATCGACGCGAGACAGCAGCGGTATCAGATGAATCTGTCGCAGTTGTGCAGTCATGGCAGGATGATTCTCAAGCATCCCGATGATGAGAATCACCTGACCAGGTTGTTCGTCCAGCAGCAGCAACCGCGCCCATCCTATCAGCGCCTTGAGCAAGACGAACGCTGCGCCAACACTCTTTGCCAGACGCATCGCCTCAACCAGATGATACCGCGCCGAATGACGCTCATTGAGCCACAGTTGAATCACACCTTGCGCCGCATGGCTGTTCGCGACATTCCAGCGCTCCTGAAAGCCACACCATAGGCTGAGAGCATCCCCAGCATAACGCAGCGCGGGGACGAGATGGCCTTGCAAGAGTTCAAGATCAGACAGGGCGTTGAGCACGCTGGCGGCTCCACGTAGATTGTTGACGGAGCGGCGGATCGTCAAACACTCCCGCAAGATCGCCTGTGCCTGCTCGAAATCCCCGACCATCATATAGCAGAGTCCCAGGCTGTTGAGATCGTCGGCCAGACCGCGTTTATCGCCAATGCTCAAGCGCAGGAGACGGCCTTCCTCCAGGTAGACGATCCCCTGTTGATACTGCCCCTGATTGCGGGCATTGACGCTTAACTGATACAGGCTGTCCGCCAGACCGCGCTGGTCATTCACTTTGCGCCGCAGGGCCAGACTCTCATCAAGACAGGTGCGGGCCTGCTCATAATCGCCCCAGAAGCGGTACAGGATGCTCATCGCGTGCAGCGTGCTGGCTGTTCCTCGTTCATCGCCAATGCTGCGCCGCAGAGCAAGACTTTGTTGATACCACTGTTGAGCTAACTCGTACTGGCCGATGGTATAGGCCGCGTTTCCCATCCCCTCTAAAGCGCGGCCCGCCCGATCAAGCCGCCCTAGAGACTGTGCGAGTTGATAACACATCACATAATATTCGCTTGATAGTTGGGGTTTGCCCAGATCGAAACAAATTTCGCCCGCTGTATCATACAGGATCAGCAGCACATCCGAGTCCTGCGGATTGAGAGCCAATGCTTGCTCTAGCATCTGCTGAGCCTCATTCAGAATCCCCAGATAAACGCGCTGCTGTGTGACTTTCACAGCGTAAGAGGCGGCTTTTTCATTGTCATTGGCTCCGCGCCAATGATCGTACAAAATGGGGGCGAGACCAGTGTCGTCAGGATAGAGTGTCTCTAAAGCATGAGCGATGCGCTGATGATAGACGGGACGATCCGAGTCAGAAAGTGTGGCAAGCACAGCATCGCGCAAACGATCATGAGCAAAGCGCCATTGGTTATCCACGACATGGAGAATCGCCGCTTCCAGGGCCGCTTGCAACCAGCGCATCGCCTCCGATCCCACGAGGAAATCGATTAGATTCAAATCCAGCATCCGCCCTACAACAGCGGCCATCTGGAGCGTCGGCACAGCCTCCGCAGGCAGATGCGACAGACGATGCTCAATAATGCGTTGAATCCCTCCGGCAAAGACCTGTGGTGGCAGCGTCCTTGAACCAATCCCGCGCAAATTGCCGACATCATCGGCCAGCGCTCGCACCACTTCCACCAGGAACAGCGCATTGCCTTCGCTTTGCCGAAACAGGTAATCGACGAGATGCGGCTGCTGGCCCGATGCGCCAATCATGGCAGCGCTCAACTCAGCAATTTCATTTATGGTGAGCCGTCCCAGGTTGATGACCTGCATATCGCTGAGTTGATTTGGCAGCGTGATGGCCTCTTCACGGCGATAGCTCCCCACGATGAGCAGCGGCATCTGCGACCTGACCGCCAGGAGGCGCTTGAGGGGAATCAGATTTTCAAACGCCCATTGCAGATCTTCCAGAATGAGCAGCATGGCCTGCGTCTGGCGTTGAAACAGACTGATGATAGTTTCGATCAGGCGGCTCTGCGTCGAGACAGCCCCGATGTTGGGAACAAAGGTAATCTCGCGCTCCAGCAGGACAGCAATATCCGGCACGATCTCGCACAAAATGCCCGCTTCCAGATCGGTGACCTCCTGTTCCAGCAGCAGGCGGCGGACGACATTACGCCACATCTGGAACGGCAGTCCATTGCCTGTCACACCCTGACCTCGCAAAACCAGTGCGCCATTCAACAGAGCATGTGTCTGCAATTCATCCAGAAGGCGCGATTTTCCCGTCCCGGATTCGCCGCCAACAAGATATGCCGCGCCAATGGATGCAGGCCCAGACGGTGATTGATGACTGGCCTGCATCATCCGATCCAGCGTCTGCGTAAGCAGGCCCAATTCCTGTTCACGCCCCACAAAGCGTGCCGCCTGTAAAAAGCTGTCGCGCACGTTTGTATCTTCAATGGCAACACTGCTGCTCGCCGCTGCTGTTAGATCCGTCAGAACCGATTCGGCATCAGGATAACGATCAGCAGGGTCTTTCATGAGCAGGCGGGCAATGATCGACTGGACAGCGGGCGGCAGCAGTTGCATATCAGGCATATGATGCAAAATGAGATGCAGCAGATCGTTTACGTTGGCCGTCTGATAGGGATAAAAGCCTGCAAACATCTCATAAGCCAGAATCCCGGCGGCATACAGATCGCTCTGCGGGCTGGCGATGGCATCCTGGATGATTTCCGGGGCCATATACGTGAGCGTTCCCGATGTGCCGATGCCCGATTCGCGTGTTGCCAGGCCAAAATCAACCAGCTTGACATTATTCTGGCTGTCCATTAAGACATTCCCCGGTTTTAAATCACGGTGCAAAATGCCATGCCGATGCAGATACGCGAGGGCCTGCATCATCTGGGCGAAAGCATTGATGCGCTGCTCTACGCTAAAGTTCCGCGCTACCTCAAGGATATCCTGCGGGGTCGCCAGCAGCGTCATCGTGTAATAAGGGTATTGATCGGCATCAAAGCCATAATCGAGAACGCTGATAATGTGCGGATGGCGCAGCGACGCCAGAACATGGAATTCATCGGCCAGAGCGCGACGAAGCTCCTGGTCGTTATCGGTTTTGAAATATGTCTTGAAGAGAAGCTGTGTCGGCTTATACAGAACGCGCTTGAGAGCAATCGATGTCCCTGTGAGGCGATCAAGCGCGGCGTAAACCTCTCCCATGCCGCCCTCGCCCAATTTGTGCTGTAGCAAATAACGCCGCGTCACGCTCGTGGACACCGTAATCATGAATAACCTCATCATCTGGAATTACAAGACATATTATCACACCCTATAAAGCCGCGCCGCATAAAGGTTTGCGGCTGATCTATGATTATCTCTTTTCCTCACCTCTCAGCAAAGAAATAATCTCATCTCTATTGTTTGATCAGATCGTCACTCGGCGTGAATGCAGCCAAATCTGAGACGAGAGTGTCATCGGCATATAGAGGGCCGTAATGATTTTCCGTATCATTATTTCTACATCTGTCGATCATTATGAAAGTCACTTGTATGCGCCGATCACTCTGTCTCATCCTCTTCGTCCTGCTGGTTATTCAGGTCTCTGCCCAAGATCAAAACGCTCAGGAAGCCGCTCAATTCCGAGGGGGCTCGGCTCATACAGGTGTTTACAGCTCTAAGGCGCTCACCAGAGCGCCTACGCTGCTATGGCAGTTCCCGATCAATCGGCCTGTTCGCACATCACTGGCGATTGCTGACGGGCGCGTGTATGGCGGAAGTGAGAATGGCACACTTTATGCGGTGAATATCACAACGGGAAAAGAGGTGTGGCATTTTGACACCGATGATGCTGTCGTGTCGTCTCCGGCGGTGGTAGGAGATACTGTTTACGTTGGCAGCCTCGATCACAATGTGTATGCGTTAGACGCTGCGACGGGTGCTGAACGCTGGCGCTTCAAAACGGGCAATCAGGTCTATTCATCGCCTACGGTGGTGGATGACGTTGTTTATATTGCCAGCCTGGACGGAATCCTCTATGCGCTGGATACGAGCACAGGTCTTGATCTGTGGCGCTTTAAGATGACCGCCGACAGTTGGTCATCCCCGACAGTGGTCGATGGTGTCGTGTATATTGGAGATCGTGACAATAAAGTCTATGCTGTTGACAGCGCGACAGGACTTGAGGTCTGGCAGTTTGCCACGCAGGGCAAAATTGACGCCTCCCCTGCTGTCGTCAAGGGCCGTGTGTATATCGGCAGTGAGGATGGCACTTTCTATGCGCTAGACGCCGCAACAGGCAAAGAGCAGTGGCATTTTGACGTAGGCAGCCCCATCTACTCCTCTGCCGCCGTGATGGACGACACACTTTACATTGATGGCTTGGATGGCAGCCTCTTCGCTCTGTCGACCAAAGACGGATCAGTCGAGTGGACATTCGACATTGGTAAACCCGCGTACAGTGCCCCCTCCTATGCAGATGGTGTTGTGTATGTCGCCACAGAATATAAGGGCTTACTGCACGCCTTTGACGCGGAAACAGGCAAGCAGTTGTGGACTTACACCACCGGTCAGCAGTTTGATTACCGCGTATCATCCCCGGTGCTGCTGGATGGCAATCTGTACATTGGCAGCAATACGATGGGCTTTTTAGCGCTCACACCGCCCCGATAGCATCAATGCACATAATACGGAAGCAGGGTGAGAGTCAAGAGCAAAATAGCTTTAAAATAAGAATATGTGTTCTTGATTTCTCGCGCAGGAGAAGCTATATTTTCGAGTGTTGTTGGCTATAGCAAACTGATCTGGAGAAGAATCATTATGTGCCGCAACATCAAGACTCTTTTCAATTTTGATACACCCGCCACACCCGATGAAATTCAAGCAGCATCGCTGCAATTTGTGCGGAAACTCAGCGGCTTCAACAAACCCTCGAAAGCCAACGAAGCCGCCTTTCTCGCGGCTATCGGCGAAGTAACGGCGGCGGCTCACAAGCTTCTCACATCGCTTGAAACGAACGCCCCGCCCAAGAATCGCGCACAAGAAGCCGCCAAAGCCCGCGCTCGCTCCGCCCAGAGATTTGCCAAATAGTGGACGAAGCAGCTCTCTAGTACAGCTTTGCGGAAGTCGATAAGCAATTAAAATAGCGAACTTTAGCTAAAAGAGACTGAACGAAATGCTTGTGAACTTCCGCCAACGTGTACTAGCATCTGTCATCCAAAAGTTCTTTCCTATCTCCATCTCAAGCTGTCCTTGTTGAATCGCTTCAACCAGAGCCGCCCATATCCGCATCATACACCTGTGGATTGACACAGTGAGGCAGTCGCTCTCCACGCAGTCCGGCAAGCACATTTTCAGCCGCGATGATCGCCATTCTCTCGCGGGTCACCACCGTCGAACTGCTAATATGCGGCACAATCAAACAGTTGTCGAGCGTCAGCAGGGGGTCATCGCTGGGAATTGGCTCTGGTTCCGTCACATCGAGCGCAGCCGCAGCAATCACGCCGTCGCGCAGGGCCTCGTACAACGCACGAGGATCAACCACTGGCCCGCGTGCCGCATTGATCAGAATGGCTGTCCGCTTCATTAAATGCAGTTCGCGCTGACCAATCAGATGATGGGTTGCGGCGTTGGACGGCACATGCAAACTGACGAAATCCGCCTCCGCCAGCAGAGTATCGAGCGGGCGTTCTATTGCCCCAAGCGCTTGTGCCTCCTGTTGATTCGATCCACCGTGATACAGAAGTTTCATCTCAAATCCTCGTGCGCGGCGGGCCACAGCCTGTCCAATCCGCCCGAAGCCCACAATCCCCAGTGTCGCCCCATAAATATCCTGGCCGAGCAAAAGCTGCGGACTCCATGTCACCCATTGGCCGGATTTGATATAGCGCTCCCCTTCTGGCAGGCGGCGGGCAGCGGCCATCAACAGCGCAAAGGCCAGGTCAGCGCTGGTCTCCGTCAGCACCCCAGGTGTATTGCCCACCGGGATATTTCGCGCCGAGGCTGCTTTGATATCGATGTTGTCGTAGCCCACTGCCATATTGCTGATCACCTTGAGACGCGGCGCAGCGTCCATCAGCTCAGCATCGATTGAGTCCGTGAGCAGGGAGAGAATCCCGTCACACCCCGCGATGTCACGAAGCAGCACATCGCGGGGCGGTGGCAGCTCACTCTGATAGATATGTACATGACACACGGCGCGAAGCCTATCCAGCGCTTTTTCCGCAATCGGGCGGGTGACAAAAACACGCGGTTTGCTTATCACGAAAAACTCCTTTGTAAGGCGGCAGACCACTGCTGCAAGCGGGCCTGTTCAGCATCATAGGTGGCCCCGACTTGATCGAACAGGCTAATCGCAGCGGTCAGGGTGGTATCGCGCTGTGGATCAGAGGTGAGCATAAAGCGCCCCAGGTGATAGCACGCCAGCGCCTCATAATAAGGCATCTGAAAAGTGCGGGCCGCCTGAATCGCTCGTGTCCCGAAGATTCTAGCCTGTCGTTCGTCGCCGCTCAACCACGCATACCAGCAGCGATATGTATCTTCGAGCGGCTGTCCAATGACATAGTAACGAGCGTATTTGCGATGGAACATCTTTAGCATGGCCTGAGCGCGGGGACGATATGAGGCATCGCCCTGTTTTTCCCACAGAGTGAGATACAGTTCTGCGGGGGCCGCCGCCTCGCCCATGAGTAGAAATGAGATGGTCTGGGCATGGGTTACCAATGTTGTGAGATTGTCCGCTAATGGGAGCGCCTCGGCCCAGTTTTCATCGCGGATTGAGGCCGCCATGAGAAAGCCCTGCACAGCAATTTCACTCACCGTCTGATCACCCAATTCCAACGAGGCGTCGATAGAGCGTTCATGCATCTTATAATACGACATAGACTCATGGGTTTTGCCCTGAAACAACAAAATGAGTGATTTGGCGATATAAGCACGTCCAATTGCATGAATATAGCCATCACGGGTCGCCACCTGAATAGCACTTTCAAGGACGGTCATCGCCTCTGCAAAGCGGCTTTGCAGATACAGGGCATAGACTTTGAACTCACTCGCCTCGCCCCACAAACGCAAGCTGCCTGCCGCATCGCTCAAGCGAACAGCATCATCCAGTAAGTCATTACAGCGCTGCCACTGGCCCTGACCAGACAGGTAAACAGCCCGAACAAAATTTGTCCAGGCGCGTGTCTCGATGTTGGGTTCTCGTTCCAGGCACTTTTCAGCCCGTCTTATATAAAAATTGGCGATCCGATGCAGCGTGATATCCCCCATCGCAAAACCGAACAGGACGTAGCTGCGGGCCTGGATACGCACCGCCTGCGGCCCGCCCCCAGCACACTCCGAGGCATCCATCGCATTAAAAATACAGTACACGCCGAGAGCAAAATTGGCATCATGATACGATCCCTGTGTAATCTGCGACAGAGATTGCGCGGCAGTCAGCAGGGTTTCAGGATGATCTGAGCGACCTTCTATGCCAAACATTTGCCGTCCGAGGTGTTTCAGCAGAGGTTTCAGCGAGTGCAGCATCAACTGTCGACGCGTGGTGGGAACAGAAAAGCCGAGCAGATTCAGCGCATTAACATGGGCCTCGCGTGACTGAAGCATATTGCTCTGTCCCCAATAAGCATCCCCTATCAGGTAATAAAGTCGACTTAAGGTGGCAGAACCAAGCTCAACCTGCTCTTTGAGCGCGAGGGCCTGCTGAAAAAACTGAAGCGCTTCGCGGAAGCTGCCCGCTTTTAGCGCCTGCTGCCCCGCCAGCATTGCATAGTGGATGGTTTTGGCGGCATTCTGCCCCTGTTCCCAATGGTAGGCCAGCGC
>DAOTUR010000590.1:0-1804 GCA_034436915.1 Anaerolineae bacterium | reverse complement strand
ATCCCCATCATGCCCACGATGCCGACTAGTCGGCTTTGCGGCTGTACGATCCCCGTAAAAGTTGCGCCGAGCGTCAAGTAGAGGAGACAGAAGGCGTAGACGACGGCACGAGCGAACATGAAAGGACTCCTCAAAATTTGGCTAGGAATGGAGTAACGCGCCGAAGTAGTTGCAGCAACCGGTCTTTTTCATTTGTATCGATGAACAGATAGACGAAGATGACCAATGCGAGAATGCCAAGCGCAGATAAGGCAATTTCGACAGTTATGGAGAAGTCTCTTGGGATGACTGATAGTGCCACAAGCACCCCAAAGAAGAGTCCGAACTTGATCACGCGATCTTGTTCGTAGATCACACGGAAATATTCCCGGTGATGTATATTCCAGACATAGGTCAGCACGCACATCGCCAGTGCGCCAAGCGTGTATGCTACCGCCGCGCCCACCGCGCCGAAGGAGGGAATGAGCAGCCAACATGCACCAACCGTCGCCGCCGCCGCCCCCGCTTGGATCAAGGTTTGATAGGAAACATCCTGAGCGAAATAGATCGCTGGGAGCAGCAGATTGAACAGTCCGATCAAGAACTGCGCCATTGCTACCCACCCAATCACCATGTAAGCGGTGTGGAAAGCAGGCGCGGTCATAATCAGGGTCACGGGGCGGGCGAAGATGAAAAAGCACAGTGTCAAACTGCCGCCGCCTACGAGATAATAGGTGGTGATGCGTCCAAATAATGTTTTGGCTTCCTCTTGCTTATTGCTGAACGAAAGGAAGTAGGGAAACCACGCCCGCATGAAGCTCTGTATGATCAAATTGATGGTTATGCCGAGGTTGCTGCCGACAGCATAGATACCTACCGCGTCTAAGCCTGAGATGCGCTCCAGAAAAAAGCGGTTGCTTTGCTGCAAGACGAACAAAAACGCAAACGAGGGAATGAGCGGGATGCCCATGCGGAGCAGTGCTTTGGCAATGTCTGCCCGAAGGTCAAACTTCAAGCGCAAGATCGTCGGAATTGCATAGAGTAGCAGCGTGATTCCCTGTCCCATCAAGCTGGCAGCCACCCAACCCTGAATCCCTAACCGCAGCACGCTGACCATTGTCACGCTGAGAAAAATTGTGATTAAGGCGGACGAGAGACTAATCACGGTATAGGTGACGGCTTTTTGCTCGAACTGGTAATATAGGCTGAAGGGAGTAGCGATAATGGTAAAGCAGGTTCCCGTCACAGCTATGGTAAGCAGATGAGCATAGGTAGGGCTGCGAAATACCAGCGTGCTGATTTCTATTGAGAAACTCACCGTGAGCAGCAACAGCACCGCCGCGCTAATCACCAGCAAAATCACAGTTGTCCAGAGGGTGGCAGGGCGGTGTTCCGCATATTGATTGTCGGAATAAACAACACCAATGGCAGACCCCAACCCCAACGAGAATACCCACATGACGATGAACGTGACCATGCCCAAAATTGAAGATACCCCGTAATCATCCGGGGTGAGGTATGCCGTAAATAAGGGAAGCAGCAAAAATCCAACGATTTTGGTCAATACGTCACCCGTGCCGTAAATGAGCGCATTTTTTGCCAGCCGTCCAAGCTGATTTGTCATTCAATCGTCCCTATGACTTGCGCTAAGGCTTCTACAGCGCGATTTTCCGCTGGTGCAGTATCCACGAGGGCGCGGTACACGTTGATCGCCGCGTCGATTTGCCCGTTCGCCTCGTAATCAGCCGCGAGATCGTACCATGCTTGTAAAGCCGCTGTTCCGATACCGGGTCGGCGCATTTGTGGGAAAATATCGAAGGACGCG
>DAOTUR010000589.1:0-17214 GCA_034436915.1 Anaerolineae bacterium | reverse complement strand
GTTGTGCTGTTGAGCGATGGCGGCGAGTTCGGCGGCATCAGCAAAGCCGCACGCAAGGATGGCTTGCAAACAGCGCTGGATCGCGGCGTCCCGGTGTTTACGGTGGGCCTGGGCTTTGGCATTGATCCGCGCTATCTGCGTGAGGTGTCCGAGGGCAGCAGCGGCACGTTCTATAATTCGCCCAGCCCCGATACCCTGCCTGAAATTTACAAAGGGCTGGCCGCCACGTTCCGCTCCCAATATGTCATTACGGTTGAACTCAATAATTTTGACACGAAAGCCGAAGCGGGCCAAACGACTGATTTTACGCTCCAGGCCAACCTCCCCAACGGCCAGACAAACAGCGTCAGCAGCAGCCTGCGCGTGCCTGTTAGCTCACCGATTGTGTCGCTGCCAGATGATCTCTTTGCCAATCCGCTGAGTGTTGCAACCGAGGTGCGCCCGACCATCGTCGCGGATGACCCGATCACATCGGTTGAATTTGGCACGAACGAGGGCACGACCAAAGCCGACACGCTGACGATTGATCCTGTGACGATGGCCCCCGGCACCTATCCGCTGTCGATCACGGTGACGGACAACACGGGCGATGTGACGACCTACACGACGGAATTCACGATTGCCGCTCTCCCCTCTACCGTCACGCTCAATGGGCTGCCCAACACCCCCATCACCGAACCGACCCAACTCACAGTGTCGGGCGCGGGCCAAACGCCACTGCAAACGGTGATCTACACCATCAACGATACGTCGCTGGCGGTTCAAGACCCCTCAGGCAAATTCCCCTTCATACTTGATCCGCTGACATTGGCGGCAGGCGATTACACGCTGTCCATCACAGCGACCAATCAGGGCGGCATCGAGACCACGCTCGATCAGCCTGTGACGATTGGCGATGTCGCCCCGCGTATTGACAGCATCGGCGTCAAGCCCTCCCAGGTGATTGATGCCCCGGTGACGCTCAAGCCGCGCATTACGCCGCAGGTGGGAAAAACGCTCTCCCCGGTCTCGGTCACGATTGATAATGTCGAAGTGCCTGATCTCATGATCGATCCGTCCCAATTGACGCCCGGAACGCACGATGTTGTGCTGGCAGTCATGGATGATGCAGGCCAATCCTCACAGGCATCAGGCACAGTGACGATTGCCACGCTTGCGCCACAGATCAGCATCAGCCTTTCCAAGATGATCACACAGGAACCCGCTGAGGCGTCGCTGCATGTCACGACGCAGCCCGGTGTGAGCATCAACCAGTTCCAATACAGCTTTGATGGCGGCGATGTGCAGGCCGGCTCACTCGATGCCAACGGTGATGGCGTGATCGCCATTCCCGCCTCTGATCTGGGCAACGGCTCCCATACTCTGACGGTGACAGCCGCCGCGTCTGATGAGGCCGTGACCAGCCGCGATGTCTCGTTTACGCTGGCGCTGGCAACGGCGACGCCCACCCCCACCAATACCTCAACCCCCACTGAGACACCGACCAACACCGCAACGCCGACCAACACGGCAACGGCCACCGAGACGCCCACATCAACGGTAACAGACACCCCCACATCGACGCCGACCCACACATCGACGCCGACTGAGACGCCGACGGTGACGAACACGCCGACGCCCACATCAAATTTCACGGCGACAGCCGAGGCCCTGGGGACGTTGACACAGCAGGCCGTCAATGTGGAAGGCACAGCCGCCGCCCGCAGCACACTCAACGCCGTCAATACCCGCGCTGCGCTGACGCTGGTGGCTGTCGATACCGCGACCAACCAGGCGCTGGCGACACAGGGGATCGCTCAGACAGCAGCAGCACGCAGCACCGCCGAAGCCCAGCGCACACAGATCGCGGTTGCCAATGCCAATGCCATCTCCAGCGCAACAGCGGATGCCCAGAGCACGCTTGATACTCAGGCGACCTTGACAGAGCTGCCAGGGGCGACAGAAACCGCTGCCCTCAATGCACTGGCGACCCAGGGCCAGGAACTGGCAGGCACTCAAAACGCCCTCGATGCAGCAACACGACAGGCCGAGGTCGACGCCACCCGCAGCGCCCGCTCAACGGAGATTGCCCAGGCCGCCCAGACCGCAACAACGTTTATGGCGCAGGTGACACAAACAGCAGTCAGCCAGTCTACAAGCGCTGCCCAGAGCACCGCGACCCAGGAGAGTCTGGCGACCCAGACGCAGCAGAGCGTCGCCACTGCGACAGGCCAGGCTGTGGCGCTGGCTTCGACGGAGATTGCCAATGCGGTGCAGTCAGCCACAGCGCTCATTGGGCAGGCCACGCAGAATGCCGTTGACACTGCCACCCAATCCGCCGTAAGCACGCAGAATGCACAGGCAACACAGGCCGTCATTCAGCAGACTGCCACGCAGAATGCCGTTGACACCGCCACCCAATCCGCCGTGAGCACGCAGAATATGCAGGCGACACAGGCGGCGCTGGACGCCACGTTCACGCAGATTGCCGTTGACACCGCTACGCAGAATGCTGTGAGTAGCGCGACGAGCGCTCAAGTCACCCGTGCCGCGCTGGACGCCACGTTCACGCAGATTGCGGCGGCGACCAGCACTCAATCTGCCGCATTGACCGCGACTCGGGCCGCGCTGGATGCGACCTTCACGCAGATTGCCGCTGCCACCAGTACCCAAATGGCCGGATTGACCGCCACACAGCAGGCCCTCCTTGACGCCACGCAGCAGGTCATTGATGGACGGTCTACCCAGTCTGCCGCCAATGTTCGCAGCACGGCTGATGCCAGATCGACGGAGAGCGCCCAGGCCACTCGTGAAGAAAGTACGCTCAGTGCGGCGGCCACCACTGTCGCCAATATCGGGGCGACACAGGTCGTCTTGACACAGACCTCTATCGCGGGCGCAACTCTGACGGCACAGCCCACTCTGACGTTTACGCCGGGGCCATCGGCGACGCCTGCCCCGCCGCTGGTGGAACTCAATTCGGATCGCTCACCCGTTCAAGGGCTGCTCGATTCACTGCGCGGTAGTCCGCTGACACTGGTCTGCGTGCCTGTCATGTGTCTGCTGGTTGTGATTGTGTTGTTCGTGCTCGGCGGGCGGCGGCGCAGACAGCCATAGTCCGTCAACACGATGATGGATGTTTTTGTAGGGGCGCAGCGTGCTGCGCCCTGCACTTTAAGGTGGTCTCGCAAATATAACATCTGACAGTCAATCCTGTGAGATGTGGCAAAACGAAATAGGTTGAGGCAATCGCTGGATCGCCTCAACCTGTTTTATGTCCTTACGATCCGCGTGATTTGTTTCGCTGCTGCATGAGCACAACGACCAGCCCGATGGCCGCCACGAGCATAAGCCCGATGGCCGCGAGACTCAGATTATTGTTGGCAGGGGCAGACGGCACATCCTGCATGACAAGCGCGGTGGGTGTAGACGTGGCGAAGACGATGTTTTCCAGCGTTGGCACGTCTGTCGGCTGGCTTTGCCCGACAGGAGCCGGGGGCTGCGTGGCTGTCTCGGTGGGCGGTGGCGTGGCAGTGGCCTCGCTCGGCGCTTCTACTGTGTCGCCTGTAATTGTCAGATCAAGCAAGGCAGGGGCTGCGCTGATCTGCTGGGTTGTGACGTTGGTCGCATTGGCATCGTATGACGACAGGCCCACCACTTGCAGATGCGGGAACTGCATCCGCGCTGTGCCGGATTTGAGCGGATAGATGCGAAAGGTGCCGATCACGCCGCTGCCCTCCGCCGGGGCTGTCTCGCCCACCTTTGAGAGCGTGTAGTGCAGCGTGCCGCCATCAATCGTATTTTTGACCACAATCGCCGTAATGCCGCTGAACAGCTCACCTGCCGTGATCGGTGAACCAGCTTTTGTGCCCATGATATACACGGTTGTGGGATCATAAGCCAGCGTGATATCCAATGCCCAGAACTTGGGAGCATTCTCAATCCGCAGCGCCACATCGTAATACTGGCCCGTTTGCAGCGTGGTTGACGGCATATCCAGGCGAATAACAGGCTTATCTTGAGCGGTTGTTCGCCCGATCCAAACGAGCATCAGCATCAAAAATGTCATCAGTATGTGGGTGCGCTGACGTCTATTACAAAATCGCATCACAATTTCTCCATAAACGATGAAAAACGTGGATAGAAAAGGGGCACGATTACTCGTACCCCTTCTCTGAATCATATCAAGCCGTCAGTATGATACATGTCAGTTAATTCGTCCATTCAGCCGTATTACGATAGGCGTAGCTCCATGTCCCTGAATCTACATCGGTGTAGTTGTAAGGAGTATGTGTAGGATTGGTAGGATTGCTGCCCTGATCGAAGACGGCATTGTCGAAACCCTGTTCCCAGGCAAAGGGAATCATATTACCATCACCCTGTACCATATAGGCTTTATGGTATTGGTAGTCGTTGCTCATAGCGGTGTAGATAATTCCAATATTCGTCGTTTTGACATTGAAATATCCAATGTCGGTGCTCAGAGGTGCGGCTTGAACGTCAACCGTATTAGGATCTGTGTCATAAACAACGTTCTGGTGGAGGTGATTTGCTGTTACTGTGCCAAACAGGTCGATGGGGTCGTTTGGATTGATATAGTCGATCCGAGACCAGCGTATAACGTGAGTGCCAGAATTTGAATCATAGAACCGATACAGCAGCATATTGTCGCCAAATGGGATGACGGGCATATCGGCGATTTTCAGCGGCCCGGTGCCGCCGCTTGTCGCATCGCCGCTCACATCAAACATGCGCGCTTCATTGGTCGTCAGATTGGCATAGCACAGCGTATCAGCACATAGGCTGTTCAGGTTCGTCTGATTGCCCGCTTGCGGGGCAGAGCCACCGTAAACGAGTTCTGTATTGGAAAACCAGGCCGGAGGATAAATCTTGGTCTTTACATCGGATCGAATTTGACGATAGTTGCGGCCTGTCGCATCGATCACGCACAAATCGCCCATATTTGCTAGGAAACCACTGGCAACACCATTGTTAGTAAATCCATCCTCAAACCATGAGCAGACGAACGCCAACCGCGTGCCATCCGGCGACCACGAGGGCGCAAAGGCCTGATACCAGACACCAACGGGTGTCACACGCACAGGTGTTCCCGCAACCCCGTTTATAATCGGGGCCGTATAGAGCGCCGATGTGCGGTTGCCATTCACAACGGTATCGCGCACAAAGGCAACCTGCTTGCCGTCTGGCGAGAGTGTCGCCCACATGTCGCGGCTGTCTGGGGTTGTATTGGCAACCAGGCGGGTCACTTCGCCTGCATCACGGCGGCCCAACCAGATGCCACTTTGATGAAAATAATTGTAGTTGCGAGGCATGCTGTAAATGACATGCGAGTTATCATCAGTTTCCCAATAGTTCCAATTGCTGGCTAAGATAGACAAATCGGCCTGATTGGATTTGCCATCGCCATTAATATCACCTGCTCCAGACGTCATATTCCAGACAGAAGGCGCAGTCAGAAGACCAAGATCCATTCCATCGATATACTCATCTTTTGTGGCGGCATTGCCTGCCAGGGAGAGGTTGCCACCGCGCAAGGTCACGGGCAGCACCGTGTATGAGAGGCTGTTAAGCATGATCGGGGCCCACCCTGCGAGGAAGCGTTCTGGCTCATAGGCTTTGGTATTCGCCACACCCACCTTGAGATCGCCATAATACTCACAGTTATAGAAGCCTTGAGCGCGGGTTGTGCGTGTCCATGCGCCGGTGGCAGAGGTAACGATGGCAAAATCATTTAGGTCTGGGCTTGGTATACTGTTAGCATTATCGCCATTATAATCACAGTTTACAGTAATCCCCGTCTGGCTTGCGCGGCCTTGATACTGGGCCACGCCGCTCAGGGTGTAGCCTCCGATCACGGATAGAGGCGCAGGAGCGGTCACTGTGGGGGCAATGACAACGCCACCGTTGCGATTTAAAAATGACCCCGTACATGTCAGTGGGGATGCTCCCGTCGCCGTTATGAGATCTTTCACACGATAGCGAAGTGTCGCAAGCAGAAACGTATAGGCATATCCATTGCTGCCCATTGGCCCACGATTGCCCAGCCGTGATGCCGTGATCGTGCGTGCTCCTGTCGTGACATTGAAATTCTCAACCACGCCCGCAAACTCTGTTCCTTCAATACCCCAATCTGGCCCCCAGATTACAGGAGGATTGAAATTCCCAGGATCGCCATCATCCGAAGCATTCGTTTGGTTATAGCTGGTAAGGACAGTCGATGCGACTGTGCAAGTCACCTGTGCAGACCAGAATGGTACAGTGGTTGTGACATAAATTTCTGCATCAACATAGCGGAAATCGTCACCGCCTTCTCGTGTTGCAAAAGGTGCCATGTCAATCGAATCGAGTGTACTGGCTGGACGCCATGAGGGAGCGAGGCTGATACGCGGTGCATCCTGCGCCAGAGTGGGGGTGATTGCCAGGAGAGCGAGCAGAGCGAGGAGACTTAAAAAATCTCCATTTAAGCGGTTAGCGAACATATCGAACCCCTCTTTATAAAGTCTTTCCATATCATTATAGAGCCATTTACAGAGCAATCGAAAAGGAGTTTCTCAATCATTGGGAGCATATGACAGACCCACCTTGATGGGCCTCACACGAGGCCCTAATCGACCACATTTTGTACCGCTTCGAGCAGCGTATTGACGCTGGCAGGCTTTATAACATGCTTGACCACGTTAGGATATTTGATGTGGTCTCCCAACTGCACCGAGGCCGTCATGAGGATCACCGGGATGGTCTTGAGATCGTCCTCGTGGGCCATGACCTCCAGGATTTGCCAGCCCGTCATATCAGGCAGCATCATATCCAGAATCAGCACCTGTGGCCGCGCATCGCGCAGATGCTGTAACCCATCTGCGCCTGTGCCAGCCTCGTTCACGATATACCCACGCGCTTTGAGATTGATGCTGACAAAGCGGCGGATGTTGAGTTCATCTTCAATGATCAAAATGCTCATAGGAGTCCTCTGCCGCTTATCCTGTTGGAGCGTCAGGAGCCGCATGAGAACGGTATTCCTGGTAAATCGATTCGATCATGGCGCGGTTGTCCGCCTCTGACGTGACCAGATAATTCATGTTCATAAAGACCATCGCCAGATTGCCAAGTTCGTGACGAGCCGTTTGTACGGTCGCCTCGTCCTCGCTCAACAGCCGTTCGGCGATATCAGCGATGAAGAGATGCAGCAGAGTCGCTTTTTTCTCACGACTCAGGACACTAAACTGTTCTTCGGTCATGCGATAAACCCATCTGCTATGGTTGGAATGACATCGCAAATCCCTGTCAGCATCGATGTCACTTTCCTCATTATAGAGGAATCCAGATGCTGATAAATGAATATAACGCCGCTCTCATAGAAGAAATCCATGAAAAAGCGGCGTTATCAGCACGATTAGACAGGAAGCATGTCTTTACGGCTGGAAAAATCTAAGAATTCTATCATCATGGGAGTGTGAGAGGATAAGGCGCGGCCTATCAAGGAGTCATACACGCAGCTTACAGGATCGATCCTCCGACCTGGACGCGGCGTTAATCGTTGTACTCAAGGATGGGCAGTGTGAAGGCGATGATTGTCCCCGGCCCTTCATAATCCTGAATCCATATTTTCCCTTTGTGCCGTTCCACCAGATCCTTGCACAGCGCCAGTCCAAGCCCAAGCCCTTTCGTGCTGGAGCGATTCACCTGATGAAACGGCTTAAATACGTTCTCGCGTTCCTCAGTGGGGATGCCGCGCCCTTCGTCAATCACATCCACTTGCACCTCATGGGCCTGATATTGAGCATGGATCGTGATCTGGGTTTGCGGTTGCGAGTAACGGGCTGCGTTGCCGACGAGATTGGTCAGCACCTGTGAGATGCGCTGTGGATCGGCGTAAAGGTTGGGCAGGTCCGACGGAATATCAATGAAGAGATGATGCTGCGTCGTGAGGGCATTCAACTGCGGCAGCGCCGAGCGCAGGATGATATCGAGCGATGTGACATCGAAATCAATTTTGAGCGTCCCCGTCTGCTGTCGGGCATGATCCGTGAGTTGCTCGATGAGGTTGCTCATGCGCTGCGCCTCTTCTTCGATGATGGCGGCATACTCGACCATGCTCTCACGCGGCCACGTCATGGTCTTGGAGGTCATCATGGACGCAAAGCCCACAATCGAGGCCAGCGGCGTCCTGATTTCATGGGCAATCAGCGCGAGGAATTCTTCTTTGAGGGTGTTGGTTTGCTCGGCTTCGGTGCGGGCTTCCAGCGCCCGTTGCAGCAGGATGTCACGCTGCTCGTTTGCCAACTGGCGCTCTGTGAGATCACGCGCCACCTTAGTAAAGCCGATGAGATTGTCCATGTCATCGTAGATGGGGCGTATCATGCCACTGGCATAGAAAGGAAATCCCCCTTTTTTCACATGCCAGCGCTCATCGAGGGCAAGTCCTTTTTGCATGGCCTCCTGTAATTCTTTGGCCGGGATGCCCTGGGCCTGATCTTCGGGCGTAAACAGAAGCTCGAACGATTGACCGATGATTTCGGCCTCACTGTAGCCAAAGACATGTTCCGCACCGCTGTTCCAGAAATTGATGCGGCCATTGAGATCTGTCGAAAAAATCGCAAAATCCTGGATGCTCTCAATGATGAATTGCAAACGGCTCTGCGTGGTGTGGAGTGTTTTTTGAGATCGTTTCCGCTCGATGGCATAATGCAGCGTGAGTTCTAAAAGGCGCGGACTCAGGTCGCTCTTGATGATGTAGTCCTGTATGCCCAGGCGATTTGTGTTCAGCCCCGAACTCTCCTGTAAGGCCACCAGGATGATGTGCGGGAACTGTGTACGGAGAAGAGTGAGAGGCTTATCGTCTTCACGGGTAAATAGGCTGAAATCCAACAGTACGACATCAATATCCTGCTGGCGCAGACAATCTACAGCATCCATTAATGAGGGCATTATTTGCACAACAAAGGATGATCCATCGATCTGAGACAGCCCCTGTGAGATCGAGCGAATCAACTCAGTATCAGTGTGTATGAGGAGGATATTGATGATGTCACCCATAGGCTCTTTGAACTTTCCTAAAGTCACGACTATAGCAATAGGAGAATCAAAATACCATATTGAGAGCGCTGCAACACTAAATTGATTTGTGAGATTCTCTTAACTTATCTAATTTTTATATATTAAGCCTTACTTGTGATATGCGGGGCTTGCTGATAGGTTTTCGAGAGATGCGTTTAAAAGACGAATGATGGGATTAGGTCTTTTGGGCGCAGCACGCTGATAAGCGTAAAGAACAGCCTGGTTGTGTCGATACCCATTCAATTTGAGTGGGATTGGCGTAGGGGGCGCAGCACGCTGCGCCCCCTACAAAAACGCTGTGACCCATTGCGAACCTACGGTATGACACACGAGTAATCATTCACCTATCCGTGAAAATCGTGGGTTTGTAACAGGATACATCCTGCCCAATGCTAAATCCTTTACAAATCACCAGGGCGCGAGCGAAGCCACCGAAGGTTTAGATCGCGCCCCTCAATCGCTGCGTCCTGCACTAGGCTTAAAGGGCTGGCAATGAATAAAACGATCAAAGCCGTACACACCATCCAGAAAGAAGATGACATATAATTAACCTGTGTTTTGCAAGCGCTTTCATATAAAGAATAGCACGGCTTAAGCGGCTGCATCAATAAATCAAGCAGGGGTTGTATAAAGTAACCACAGTTTGAAGACGTTTTTAGGCAAATGCTTGACAGGATTTTGAATCCATGCTATTTATCTTACAAGCGTTTGCAATTTTTGTGATCGTGCAGCAAAAAGTCTCAGCCTTGTTTTGCGGTATAGTTCAGGTCATGGATGAGCATAATCATATGGATACTCAACACATGGAAACCAACCGCAAAACCAGCCGCAATATCACGATCATGGACGTTGCCAAAGAGTCCGGCGTGTCCTATTCAACGGTGTCACGGGTTCTCAACGGCTTCGACTTTGTGAAGGAGAGCACACGCGAAAAAGTGTTGGCGGTGGCGGAACGACTGGGCTACGTCGCCAATTTGCAGGCCCGCAGTCTGGCCGGGGGCAAAACGCGGGTGATCGGCCTGCTCGTGCCGGGGCTGGATAACGGCTATATCGGGGAAATTGTGCGCGGCATTGATGAAGAAGTTGCCAAAACCAATTATGACCTGATGCTGTATACCACACGGCGGCGCGTGGGGCGTGAAGCGCTGTATATCAACGCCATCAGCAACAATCTCTCCGACGGCATGATTTTGATTGTGCCGCTCGTGGCCCGCGAATATCTTGAAGCCCTGCGCGAACACAACTTCCCCTACGTGCTCGTGGATCAGGCCGACCCTCTCATGCGGAGTGTCACGGTGGATTGCACCAACTGGCAGGGGGCCTATGATGCGACCAAGTATCTCATTGAACTCGGTCATCGGCGCATCGCTTTTGTCACAGGCTTGAAGGCCATTCAGAGCGCGGTAGATCGCCTGGAAGGGTACAAGGCGGCGCTGCGCGATTATGATATAGCGCTCGATGAAACCCTGGTCGTTGAAGGGGATTACGTTAACCCGAGTGGCTATCAAGCGGCGGAACGCCTGCTGCAACTCAGCCCCCGCCCCACCGCGATTTTCGCCTCCAATGACTTGATGGCGCTCGGCGCAATGCAGGCCATCCTGGAGCAGGGCTTGCATATCCCGCAGGATATCTCGCTGATTGGCTTTGATGATATCCCGCAAGCGTCAATGGTTCATCCACAACTGACGACAGTCCGTCAGCCGCTGGATCAAATGGGGCGTATTGCGGTGCGCCTGCTGCTCGATCAAATCGAGCAGCCTGAAACCCCCGAACTTCCCGAACGCGCCGCCCGCCGTGTCACACTGGCGACTCGCTTAATTGAGCGCGAATCCTGCCGAGTTCTCTCCGCAGAAGAGATGAATCAATGAGTAGAAAGGATATTGTATCGCCCTGAACCTGTCGTAAATCTATTTGTCAGTCTAATGAATTCGCTTTTATGGAGGGTTTTATGAAGACACAACGTTTCATCAGCATTCTGCTGGCCGCTCTTTTCGTCAGCATGGCCCTGAGCGTGGTCGGCGCACAGGATAAAAAAGTCACTGTCACATGGTGGCACATCAACACCAATCAGCCTGAAGCCGATTATTATCAAAAAGTCGCCGATGACTACATGGCGGCGAATCCGAATGTGAGCATCGAAATCACGATTCTGGAAAATCAGGCATTCAAAGATCGCCTGACAACCGTGATGCAGGCGGGCGATGCGCCGGATCTGTTCCAGAGCTGGGGCGGCGGCGTGCTGTGGCAGTTTGCCGATGCCGGCCTCGTCCGTGATATCGCTCCCGAACTCAAAGGTGAATGGGGCGACTCGTTCAGCGCTCAATCCGCGTTGAATCTCTTCAAAGTCAAGGATGCCACCTACGGCGTGCCTGTGACCTGGGGCGCTGTTGGCATGTTCTACAACAAAGCGCTGTTCAAGAAGGCGGGCCTTGATCCCGAAAAACCCCCGGCGACCTGGGCAGAATTCCTCGACGCTGTGAAGACCCTCAAGAAAGCGGACATCACCCCGATTGCATTGGGTGAGCAGGAAAAGTGGCCGGGGCATTTCTGGTGGGTGTATCTGGCGATGCGTATCGGCGGCGAAGATGCCTTCCTGAAAGCCTATAACCGCGAAGGCGGCTTCTCCGATGAGACCTTCGTCCAGGCAGGTGAACATCTCAAAGAATTGATCGCGCTTGATCCCTTCCTGCCGGATTACCTGGCGCTTGGCTATGGTCAGCAGTCGGCAGCGATGGGCGATGGACAGGCCGCGATGGAATTGATGGGTCACTGGTCTCCCGGCGCTCAGACAGGCAACAGCACGTCAAAAGGCGCGGCATTGGCCGATGAAGGCTGGTTCCCCTTCCCGACTGTTGAAGGCGGCAAGGGTGGTGCAACCGATGTCCTCGGCGGCGGCGATGGCATTGCTGTCGGCATCAATGCGGAAGATGAAGCGGTTGATTTCCTGAAATATGTCACCAGCGCCGAAGTGCAAAAGGGCGCGGCAGCCATCTGGGTTGTGCCCGTCGTCAAGGACTGCTGCAATGATGCTATCGAAGCGAGTGCCTTCCTGCCCACCATTCTGGCGGCACGCGATGGCGCTCAATACTTCCAGCTTTACTACGACCAATTCCTGCCCCCGGCAGTAGGTCAGGCCGTCAATGACAATGTGGAAAGCATCTTCTCTGGCGCAGCAACGCCCCAGGAAGCGGCTGAAAACATTGAAGCCGTTGCCAAGAGCGAGATGGACGAGTAGTAAGACGACCACCTTAAATTGTAGGGCGTAGCACGCTGCGCCCCTACAAAAACGCCCGTCGTTCAATGCGTGTTCCGTAGGGACACGGCCCGCCTTGTCCGAATGTGTGGACACGGCCTGCCGTGTCCCTACAAAAACGCCCGTCATTCAATATCCAGGGTGTTCCGTAGGGACAAGGCCCGCCTTGTCCGAATGTGTGGACACAGCAGGCCGTGTCCCTACAACAGCATCCTTTATTCCTAACGATCAGTAGCAGGGGCGCGATGCATCGCGCCCCTACGGTGTGAAAACGCCATTTTCGGCAAATATCACCCCCAATCTGAAGAGGCATAACGGCGCAGAGGGTGTCGTGCAGCGCGTTTCCAAACCTCGATGACACCCCGTCTGACCCTTTATGAGGGATTGTTCCCGACCTCCCATCCAGTAGAAAGAGACATTATTATGTCGGACATTGCTTTACCTCTCATCAAAGACACCTCGCGGGCGGATCAACGGCGCAACGATATCAGCAAATGGATCACAATTGCCCTGTTTTTAATTCCTGGGATGGTGGTCTTTCTGTTCTTCGTCCTGCTGCCGATTGCTCAATCGGGGTATTACAGCCTGTATAAGTGGAATGGCTTCGGCCCGATCACCGATGAGATGTTTCGTGGGTTGAAAAATTATAGAGATCTTTTTGACGATAAAGTCTTCTGGATGGCCGTGCAGCACAGTTTCTTCCTCATTGCTGGATCACTTGTGATTCAACTGCCTTTTGCGTTGGGATTGGCCCTGCTGGTGGGACGTGGTGAACTCCCCGGACGGCGGCAGTTGCGGGTTATTTTGTTTATTCCCTATGTTTTTTCCGAAGTCATTAGCGCCCTGTTATGGCTGTATGTGCTGAACCCAAACGGCCTCTTCAATACCATTCTGAACTCCCTTTTCCCCAACTATCAACAAATTGGCTGGCTGTCCAACCGCGATATTGTGATGGGATCGATCTTCCTGGTGCTGACCTGGAAATACTTTGGCTTTCATATGATTTTGTATATGGCGGGCTTGCAGGGCATCTCAAAAGACCTGGATGAAGCCGCCCGCATTGATGGCGCGACGGAAATACAACTGCTGCGCTATATCACACTGCCGATGCTCAGTCCCACGATTCGCCTGACGATCTTCCTGGCGGTGTTGGGAGCATTTCAGCAGTTCGTGGTTGTGGCGGTGCTGACGCAGGGCGGCCCCTCGAACGGCTCAGAACTCATCGCCACCTACTTGAATAAATATGGCATCAAAGTGCTCAAGTTAGGCTACGGCAGCGCGGTTGCGGTCACGCTGTTCGTGATTACGCTCGTGTTTTCCCTCTCTTATCAGCGCTTGTTCATGCGCGACGAGGCAAAATAATGGCTCCGACGATTTTAAAACGCAAAAATCCGCCTCCAACGCTCAACCGAGATACAAATTGGGTGCTGGCGCTTAAATATGTGCTGCTGGCGCTGGTCTTATTCCTGATCCTGGGGCCAATCGTGACGGCCATCTCAGGCAGCATTCGCACCACAGGCGAATTTATTGCCCATCCGCTGGGGCTGCCGACACAGGGCATCCAATGGACGAACTACACCAATATTTTGCAGTCGTCCAGCTTCTGGAATTCATTCGGCAACAGTCTCATCCTGACAATAGGGATTACAACGCTCAATGTGTCGCTGGCGAGCATGATGGCCTTCGTCTTCGCCCGTATTCCGTTTAAAGGGCGCGACCTGATTTTCAATATCCTGTCAATTGGCCTGCTGTTCCCGCTGGTGGTCGCCATTCTGCCGATTTTCATTCAAATTCGTCAGTTGGGCCTGATCAATACCGCCTGGGGCGTCATCCTGCCGATTGTGGCGTTTGGCTTACCGGGCAGCGTGGTGATTTTGCGCGGGTTCTTCAAGGCGATCCCGAATGAATTGGAAGACGCCGCCTATATCGATGGCTGTGGTCGCATCCAATTCTTCTTCTATATCCTCATTCCGATGGCGCGGCCTGCATTAGCGGCTGTCGGGACATTGCAAGTGATCGCAGGTTGGAATGAGTATTTTCTGCCGCTGCTCGTCCTCAATGATCCCAAAATGTGGCCGCTGCCGCTGGGTATCATGCAGTTTCAGGGCCAGTATGGGCGTGAATGGGCGTTGATTATGGCGTATATCGTGATTTTGATGGTTCCAACGGTGGTGTTTTATTTATTCACAGAGCGTTATATCGTCACCGGACTCACGGGCGGCGAACTCAAGGGATAGCATTTATGACTTCAATGAAATATCAGGATACAGCACTGGGCGTGGATGACCGTGTACGGGCGCTCATGGCCGAGATGACACTGGCTGAAAAGACCTCGCAGCTCTGGGGCATCTGGGCCATCGCCTTGCTTGATGAAAAGCGCCACTTTGCGCCACAGCGTCAGCCCGAATTGTTAGAACATGGCATCGGTCAAATCTCGCGCCTGGGAGCCAATTCGCTGGTGGCCCCGACGCAGGTCGCCGCCCTCGCCAATGAGATTCAGCGTTATATCATCGATACGACGCGCCTGAGCATCCCGGCGATGATCCACGAGGAAAGCTGTGCAGGCGTGCTGACACGCGGCGCGACCACCTTCCCACAGTCCATCGGGCAGGCCGCGACATGGCAGCCTGATCTGATCGAAGCCATGACACAGGTCATCCGCGACCAACTGCGGGCGATTGGGGCGCATCACGCCCTCGCGCCCGTGCTGGATGTGGCCCGCGATGCCCGTTGGGGCCGCGTGGAAGAAACGTTTGGCGAAGACCCTTTCCTTATTACGGCGCTCGGCACAGCCTATATTCGCGGCTTACAGGGGACAGACTTAAAACACGGCATCGCGGCCACCGCCAAACACTTCCTGGGTTATGCAGCCAGCGAAGGCGGCATGAACTGGGCACCCGCCCACATCTCGCCGCGTGAACTGCGCGAAATCTATATGATGCCGTTTAAGGCCGCCATTCAGACCGCCAATCTTGCAACGGTCATGAATGCCTATCACGAGTTGGATGGCATTCCCTGTGGTAGCTCGAAGGAACTGCTGGTTGACCTGCTGCGGAATGAGTTGGGCTTCAAGGGCCTGATCGTCTCCGACTACTTTACGATTGCCCAATTGGCCGATTATCATCATGTGACGGATGATCGCAGCGAGGCCGCCCGCCTTGCCTTAGAAGCGGGCATGGATCTGGAACTGCCGACGCCGGATGGCTATGGCAAGCCGCTGCTGGAGGCGCTGGAAAATGGCAAAATCGATGTGGCGCTGGTCGATGCCTGTTTAGAGCGCGTGCTGACTGCCAAATTTGCCTGGGGCCTGTTCGATCAGCCGTATGTCGATGAGGGCCGCGTGGCCGCCATCTACAGCCAGCCGCAGAGCGTGGCCCTGTCGCGCAAGATTGCCCAGCAGTCCATCGTGCTGCTCAAGAATGAGGGCGGGCTGCTGCCGCTGTCCAAATCGCTGGGCAAAATCGCCGTTATCGGGCCGAGTGCCAACAGCGCCCGCCTGCTGCAAGGCGATTATCACTATCCGTCCCATATGGAAAACATGTTCAATCCCGATGTTAGCCCGGATGCGCCCACACCCGCGCAGGAGGATGTCGTCCCCTGGGCCGAGCATATGCCGCCCAGTGTCACGATTTTGCAGGGCATTCAGGCGCTCGTCTCACCAGAGACACAGGTGCTGTACGCGGCGGGATGCAGCATCACCAGCGATGATACAAGCGGCTTCGCTGCCGCCGCTGCGCTGGCAAAAGGGGCGGATGTCGCCATCGTCGTGGTGGGCGATAAGAGCGGTCTCGCGCCGGACTGCACCTCTGGTGAGTCGCTGGATCGTGTGAGCCTCGATCTGCCGGGTGTGCAGCAGCAGCTTGTGGAAGCGATTTTCGCCACAGGCACGCCCACAATTGTCGTCTTGACCAACGGACGCCCCTACACCCTGCCCTGGATCGCAGAGCATATTCCGTCGCTGCTGGTGGCGTGGCTCCCAGCGGAACAGGGCGGCGCGGCGGTGGCGGATGTGCTGTTTGGTGATGTCAATCCGGGCGGCAAGCTGCCGATGTCCTTCCCGCGCCATGTGGGGCAGGTGCCAGTCTTCTACAATCACAAGCCCTCCGGTGGGCGCAGCCATTGGCAGGGTAAATATGTGGAGATGACGGCTGATCCGCTGTATCCTTTTGGCTACGGCCTGAGCTATACCAATTTTGAATATGCCGATTTGCACATCACGCCTGATCAGGTGGATGCTCACGGAACCGTCACCATCACGCTCACCGTCAGCAATGTTGGCGAGCGGGCCGGGGATGAAGTCGTGCAGCTCTATGTGAGCGATCCGATTGCCAGCGTCACCCGTCCGGTCATCGCGCTCAAAGGCTTTACGCGGCTGACGTTACAGCCTGGGGAGCGCAAGACAGTGAGCTTTACGCTGGAGGCGCGTCATCTGGCCTTCTATGATCGTGACATGCGCTATCAGGTCGAGCCGGGGGCAATCAATGTCGGCATCGGCAGTTCATCGCAGGATATTCGTCTGCGCGGCACGTTCACCATCACAGGCGCATCAACCCTCGTGGAGCAGGCATTTTTTACGCCTGTAACTGTGGGCTGATGTATACGGATGTGTAGGGGCGCAGCGTGCTGCGCCCAAAAATGTTGATTTGTACGCCACAAGATGGATGTTTTTGTAGGGACGAGGCCCGCCTCGTCCGCCGCTCTGCTCAGAAGCCGTTTGATAATGCAAAATGTTATGCATGATTCGTGTAGGGACGAGGCCCGCCTCGTCCGCCGCTCTGCCCTCAGAAGCCGTTTGATAATGCAAAATGTTATGCATGATTCGTGTAGGGACAGCGCCTGCCCTGTCCGTTCATCGCGTGAAAATGGACAGGGCAGGCCCTGTCCCTACGCCAAAATACATTTTTTTG
>DAOTUR010000588.1:0-4487 GCA_034436915.1 Anaerolineae bacterium | reverse complement strand
CCGATTCGATGAAAAACCGTTTCATGGTTCTCTTATTAACGGTGGCTTTGTTTGCCATCACCGCTGTTGCCTCCGCCCAGACGACCACCGCGATCCTGGCGACGATCTCTCACAATGACTCCGTCATAGGCGCACTGTGGAACAAGGACGAATCCCAGGTTCTTACGTGGTCTCTCGATGGAACGGCCCGCGTTTCCGATGACACCGGGACAAGAGTGTTTACCATCCAGTACGCCGATACCGTCAACGGCGCGATATGGAATGCGGATCAAACACAAATCCTGAGCTGGTCAGAAGACGGCACCGCCCGCCTTTCCAGTGCCACCGATGGCGCAACCGTGCAGACCTTCACCCATGATGATGCTGTGTTGGGCGTGTCCTACAGCGCCGATGGTACATTCGTGCTCACATGGAGCGCCGATGCCACCGCCCGCATCTGGGGCACAACGACGGGCGAAGAAGTCGCCCGCATTCAGCACACCGATATCGTGCGTGGGGCAACCTGGAATGCGGACGCCACACGCATCGTTACATGGTCAAGTGATGGCACGATCTTCGTCAACAGCTTTGATGGCACGGCTGTCGCCAGCGTTGCCACCCTTCCCAATGATGCCCCTGTCGCTGGCGCAGCCCTCAATTCCACCCAGACCCGCTTGATTAGCTGGACAAGCGCTGGCAACAATATCGTCGTCTGGAACCCGACGGATGGGACGCAGATCGCTGTGCTCAACCATGCCGCCCCGGTTGTGGGCGCAACCTGGAATGCCGCCGGAACGCGGATTATGAGCTGGTCAGAAGATGGTTCAGTGCGTATCTGGCAGTCTGGTCAATCCCCCATCGTCATGGGCAATGAGGCCGCTGTGATTGGGGCCGCCTTCTCCAAAGATGAGACAAGCGTCTTGACCTGGGCGAACGACAACACCGTCAAACTGTGGGATGCCGTCACAGGCAAACTGATTCGCACATTCGATCATGGCATAGTTCAGCCGACAGGCGCGGCCCTCAACCATGCCGGAGATCGTTTGATCACATGGTCAGATGATGGCACACTGCGCCTGTGGGACATTGGCAACGGAGCGCTGCTCTTCACATTCGATCCCGCTACACAGCAGGGCGGTGCGTTGGGCGCGATCTGGAGTGCCAACGATCAGGAAATCCTGGCATGGTCGCAGGACAGCACAGCCCGTATCTGGGACGCCAAAGCTGCACCGAGCTTCTAAACCTCTGTAAAAGATTTCGGTAAAGCCGACGCCTCTCTATGAGGCGTCGGTTTTATGTTTTGTTCCGCCTACAGAATGATGTTGTAATGAGTCAGAGTAGAATGTACTGCCATTCAGCGTAACCCTTATCATCGGAGACATCAAATATCTCCTGTATGAGATTGTTTTGCCTATGATAAAGGGTAGAGGCTGCTTCCATGAAGCAGCCGTGATGAAAAGACAATCGTCAAGGCTGTCAAAATTCGGTTAAAATACAATACGTAGAATCATTCAGGTCTCCGCAACCTCGGACGCCAGAATGCTGCCCTGTCAGAAGGCATGTCTATCCCTCGTGACATGAAGCGATAAGGCTTGAAGCGGTCATGTCTTAAGCGGTAAGATTTTTCAGTTCTTATACAAAGTCGAAGTCATAATGAAGGGAATCAACGGTGCAGATACGTGTTTTTTGTGGTGTACTGGTTGTCTGTCTGGGCTTTATCATAGCGGTCTTCGCCGAGCCTGATCAACGTAATACCCCCCCTGTCAGCACGAGCATGAAGGTTGAAGATGTGGTGAGCGGACTAGAGCGCCCTACCCTGATTGCCAATGCAGGCGATGGTACAAACCGCATCTTCATTGGTCAGCAAATTGGCATCATTCGTGTCATCCAGGATGGCACGCTGCTTGATGAGCCTTTTCTGGATATCAGCGATAAAGTGACAAAAATTAGCGGCTTTTCCGAACAGGGCCTGATCGGGTTTACGTTCCATCCCGATTACAAGACCAATGGCAAGTTCTATGTCCAGTACAGCAATCTTACCGATGCCTCCTGTAGCATCGTGGAATACACCGTCTTGCCAGACAATCCGAATGTCGCCAACCCCGCCAGCGCCCGCATCGTCATCCAGATTTCGCAGTCAGGAACGGATCATAATGGCGGACAGTTGGCGTTTGGGCCAGATGGCTATTTGTATATTGGCAAGGGCGATGGCAGCGGGCCAGCCGACAGCGCGCGGACAGGCCAAAACACCAATGTCTTCAACGGCAAAATCCTGCGGATCAATGTCAACAAAGAGGGCGCGGCTTATGGGCTGATCGCCAGCAATCCCTTCGTTGGTACGGGCAAGGGAGCCAATGAGGTCTGGGCCTATGGCCTCCGCAATCCGTACACCTTCTCGTTTGATACAAAAACGGGCGATCTGTATATTGCGGATGTGGGCGAATCGCAGCTTGAAGAGCTTAACTTTCTCCCTGCTAGTTATAAGGGGGGTGCGCCCAATTTTGGCTGGAGCAGTCTCGCAGGCCGTGAGGTCTTCAATTCAGATCAGCCTGTACAGCGCGATATGATCGCCCCTATTGTGGAGTACAAACATGATGCTGACCGCTGTGCCATCATTGGCGGGCGCGTCTATCGTGGCAAGGCATTTCCTCAGCTTCAGGGCGTCTATCTGTATGCGGATTGGTGCAGCGGGATCATGTACTACCTGTACCAGGACGATGCGGGAACGTGGAATACGGGCAACTTCATCGAGATGAGCAGAAACATCACGGGCATCGGTGTAGACGAAAATCAGGAGATTTACATGGTCTATTACAGGCTCTCAGACATGATGGGTGGGGTGATGCGCCTTGTCCCTGGTGTCGAAGGGCAGCCTGTCATTGTGCCGGCAACATCACCCCTCCAGCCCGTTGTTGGTGAAAGCACGCCTGTGCCTCCCACCTCCTCAACACCGACTGATCCGGCAGTGAAACCCACCGTCAGCTTCTAATCCCGCAGGGGCGTTTTTGTCAATCCCATTTCAATATGAGGTGGGATTGACATAGGGGCGCAGCGTGCTGCGCCCCTACATAACCCCTCACCACCCGGCCTCCTCTCTCACAAAGCGCGAGGAGAGGGATACAAAAAGCCCCTCTAGCGCGAAGTGGGAGAGGGAAATCTATTCAACCAGATAAACGTATACGCTGGTTGGCCCCAAATTGCCCACGATCACTCCATTGACCAATGTGAGAGGCGTAGGCCGATCCTCAAACAGCGGCGTGATCTGAGTCACCTCCGGCAGTTCAAGCGAAAACTTTGTAACCGGGTTCGAGGTCATATTGATGATGACAACATAACGCTGTTCATTGTACGACCACTGACCGATTCGCACCTCTGGCAGCCCCGAATCAATCGTTCGCAGCGTGCCATTAAGGATGGCGGGCGTCAGAACCTGCACCTCAGAGGCGATCCGTGTCAGCTCGGCCCAGAGTTTGGGGTGATCCTCAAGATTCCACGTCGGATCAAGATAGGTATAGTAGAGAATACCATCCACGCCGTTGATGAGCGCCTGATAGGTAATATTGCGGACTTCGTCGGGGCGCGGCGCACGTCGATTTGTGGCTGACCATGATTGAAGATTGGCGATGAGCGACACGTTGTTAGGGGCTGTATGGGTCAGGGAATACGACAGCATTTGATCGGTCACACTCAAGGCTTCTGTGGGGATGCTGTAGGTCTGGATGCCAATCATGTCAGTCAGGCCAACAAACGCATCCAGAGTGCGTGTGTTGCCGCTCATATAAGTGTGCTGGTTGGGGGCAATACTCTTAACGAGATCAACCTGCTCCTGGATCGTCTGGGGCGTTTTCACATGGCTTTCGCTGTTAAAATCATCCGCGACAAGCCAGCCGAGAACGTTCGGCTCATCCTTGAAGGCTTCGATGACATCGCGTGTGCCATTCCCATTGGGTTCATTGGGTTCAATAATCAGATTGACGCCGAGTTCAGCGGCCCGTTTCACGAAGTCCATATCGTTTGAATCGAGGGCGGGATGCATCAAATTAAAGCCCGCCGCCCCAATCTTTTCGAGCGCATCATGCTTTTGTTGGGGTGTACCCGCCCAGGAGACATGATACAAGCCAATCGGAAAGATTTTTTTGCCATTCAGCACGATACGGGTTGACGATAGCATCGTATTTGCCGGGTTTGTCGCGGGTTGTCCTTGACGTGTCTGATAGATCAGCAGTAAAGCCATCAGCGCCGCGCCACATGCGAGCGCAATGGGCCATGCAAAACTGTTCCTCATCGTTCGCTGTACAGGGAGTGTTTGGTGCATAAAATGCCTCTTGTCATGCTTCTTGGATTCATTGTACACGCAAACGCACCTCTGAGGTATACGGCGCACCTCGCTTAGAAGCCGTTTGATAATGGAATTTGTAATCTCAAAACAGGGTCATCATGCTGTTTTTGAGCCATCGTCTTGATCGTAACGCCCTGTTTGGTCTTTTGTAGGGGCACGATGCATCGTG
>DAOTUR010000587.1:0-9749 GCA_034436915.1 Anaerolineae bacterium | reverse complement strand
GCGGTCATGCACAAATTGCTGCATCTGGCCTTTGGTGTTCTCAAGTCCGGCCAGCCTTTTGATCCCCATTATTTGGAAAACAGGCGGGCAATTGCTTGACTTTTAACACGGTATCTACAGGATGATGATTTTGCGGCTAAAGTGAGTCTCAGAATCAATTTTCTGAGCCAAAACGATCACAAAGTCGAGAGGTTATCTACAGGTGGACGGGTGATGATGGATCAAAAGCGCTTCTATCAGATCTCACATCGATTAACCATTTGTGGAATTGTTCAGCGCACCGCGAGCCAGGGCAAAAGTGCGCTGTGCCAAATCCGAGATATGAACTGAACTGTGTCCCCACAGCCACGACTCCAATTGATCGTTGATGGGCTGCGTCCACTTGTCGGGGAGATTGGTTGCGCCTGAAAGCACACCCACAATCGAGCCGGTGGTGGCGGCATTACAGTCGCTGTCCAGGCCGCTCATGGCCGCTGTGGTAATTGAGCGTTCAAAATCTCCCTGACCCCAGAGCAGCGCCATGACCACCAGACAGACATTTGGTAGGACGTGTGTCGGATCATATTCGGCAAAGCGCTCGGTGATGAATACCGCCACATCCTGCCAGTTGGAACTCTGCCGTGTTTGCTCAATCGTCGCGCTGATCGCAATAGCCATACGGCTGCGTTGGGGGATGACCTCCAGGGCTGTGCGAATCAGGCTCTCAACGTCCTTCATGACGAATGCAGCGGCGAGAGCGGCACTGATGAACATCTCACCGTAAATCCCGTTTTTAACATGCGAAACGCGGGCATCACGCCAAGCCCGATGCGCGGCGAGATCAGGCTGACCGGGCGCTGTATAACCGAACATATCCGCTCGAATTTGAGCACCAATAAATTCGCGGTAGGGGTTGCGGTAAACGGCGCTGTCAGGCGGGCCATATTGATTGACGAGGTTGCCATACGCTATACGCTCGGCTGTATAGATGGCATTATACGAGAGACGATGGAGCCATGTCTCTGCGATCTGCTCAGAGGTGAAATCCATGCCGTATCTCTCTAAAATCGTCAGATTCAAGACGCTGTAATCGAGATCATCATCGCGGGGCGCATAGCGAATATGTCCACGCAGGTATTTATGCACGTCGGGTTCGTAATTCACATAGCCCGCTGGTTGGGGCAGGATTTCTGGAACGTAGTCATCAAGGGGATAGGCCCCACCGCGTTCCAGAAACTGCTGGATATCTTCAAAGTCGCCTAACATCTCCAGCGGGCGTCCCAGCGTACAGCCAATGACACGTCCGAGCAGCCCCCCATGAATGCGGTCATAAAGTTGGTTGGCGGAAAAACTTGCTTCGGGTTGGCTCGTTTTCTCAGGGCGGGCCGCTGTAATCCCGTCCCAATTCGATGGCTCATGATAAGGATAGTCGGGCTTTAGCGTAAGATTTTCCAGGCGGTTCCAGGTTGCTTCAATATCAGAGAGGGAGGGAAGACTCTGACTCAACGCCTGGATGTTCGCGGCCAGCTCACTCACATCATATCCCTCCTGCCTGCGCTGGTCGAACTCGTCATTCAAAAATGTGATTTGACGCTCGATATTCACGGTGCGAACGGGATGATATTCTGAACCGCTGCCCGCTGCCACTGTGAACACGCGCAGGTCTGATGGCTCACGCTTACGTTTTGGCAGTACATAATTCATTTGTGCAACCGTATCGAGGATGTGCTGGCGCGTCTCTTCTGCAATACGTCCTCGGCCTGATAATGTCAACGACACGGCAGCGGGGGATACCATCGCTTTCTCCGCCACATCGCGGATTGTCACGCGAGGCGGATACTCCTGACCGTTTGCAGGACTCTTTCGCTGCTTGCTTTTCAATACAATCACTCCATGAGTAGCGGCGATAACGGATAATTTCTTAGTTTAGCAAATTTCGGCGGCGTCTCAATATTAACTTCCTAAAAAACGCCCCTAATTGGCCTTTTTGCAGTACTTAATCGTTTTTATTTATCATTGTTTACCAAAAATGAGCCGCATTTCTCAGGCTATTGACACAAATTTGTTTATTGGATATGCTAAACAGCAGATAGTTGTTTATCTAATTTACCACAATTTACCTCTGGAGGCCATCACACACATCGTTAAACCCCAATTGGTCGATTGTCTTTTTGAATACATTCTCATTAGGGAGATTTTATGAAATCCTGGCCTTTTTCGCGCCGTTTGCTGCTTCCTCTCGTTGCGCTGATGCTTGTGAGCATCGGCAGTCTCCGCGCCCAAGAAGTTGTCACAGTCACCTGGTGGACAGAGCAGGGAACTTTTCTTGAACATGTCCAGAGCACGTTTGTCGCGGCATTCAACGAATCACATCCCAACATTAAACTCGAGCTGGTGGGTCAGGAAAGTCTCGATGACTTGCTGCGTACCGCCTTCCAAGCAGGCGAAGCCCCCGATATCCTCCAGACACCGGGCGCATCCTTCATTGCGGAGTATATTAATGCAGGCTTGCTCAAACCGCTTGATGACGCCTCTAAAGCCGGTGGTTGGCAGGACAAACTCCTGCCCTGGGCGTATGAGTCGGGCATCATCGACGGAAAACTGTACAGCGTTCCGCTCACGTATGAGAGCATGGTGTTGTATTACAACAAGACGCTGTTTGAACAAAATGGTTGGACAGCGCCGACAAACCTGGAAGAGCTGGATGCGCTGGCCGCAAAGATCACAGCCGCAGGCAAGCATGTCTTCACCTACAGCAATGCCGAGTTCAAGCCCTCTAATGAACACCTCATCGGTGTTTATATGAACAACTTCGCAGGGCCTGACAATGTTTACAAAGCGCTGATCGGCGAAAAATCCTGGACAGATCCGGAATTTGCCTCCGCGATTGATCTGCTGAACACCCATATGGTCAAGAACGGTTGGTACAGCGGGAGTCTGGAAAATTATTACACCTATACCAACAATGACGTGTTGGGTGAACTGGCGAGTGGCGAGGCGGCCATGATGATCTCTGGCACATGGCAGCTTGCCAATATGAAGACATTCTTCACGCCGGAAGCAGGTACTGAGTGGGATTGGGCACCCCTTCCAACCTTAAGCCCGGATGTCAAGGATTACAACTATATGCTGGCAACGGGCAGCACCCTCTCGGTCAATGGCAATTCTAAAAATACCGCCGCCGCCGAGGAAGTCCTCAACTTCCTGTTGAGCGATCCTAAGCTGGCGCTGAAGAATGCCGCAGGCGCAGATTTTGGCGAATGGGTGATCCCGCTGTCCTATAAGCCGGAAGACTTCCCGGCTGATGCCGATCCGCGTGTTGTGCGCTTCTTCAGCGACTTCGCCAAAGTCACAGGTGAAGGCCGTTATGGCTACACCACCTGGACATTCTTCCCAGCGAAGGCGGATGTACTGCTCTGGAAGGATATTGAGTTGGTGTGGGCGGATGAGATGACCACAGTCGATTATCTGACGGCGCTTCAGGTCGAATGGGATACGGCCCGCTCCGAAAACGCCACGCTGCCGATCCCCAAACGCAATTAGGCGTCACGTTTCTGTCACTATCAGAGGCACACATGTGCCTCTGATGACTATCTCTCCCGCCATAGTGATCGTCAGGCATATAGGATGTGGTCGTAGGCACAGGGCGTGCCGTGTCCGCAGGTTTGGACATGACATGTCATGTCCCTACAGGCGGCCTTTTTTATCTTGAATTATCACTGCGGTAGTTAGCGACGATCCACATTCTTTTAAATAGTGTGCTGTGGAGTATTTATGAGCCAGTCTGTGCCTTTATCCTCATCCACTGTAAGACCCGATCAGCAGCCCTTGAAGACCTTCCGACCCGATCAGCGCTCTTTTTTGGATGTGTTGGGGCGCTGGTCATTCGTCCTGCCCATTCTGCTGCTCAACTTAATCGTGGTGATTGTTCCAAGCATCTTCAGTTTCTATGTCTCTTTCACCAAATGGTCGGGCTATGGCACGCCGACATTTATTGGCCTTCAGAACTTCCAGGATCTGTTTCAGGATCGTGTTTTTTTCAAAGCGCTGGGCAATAACCTCTCCTGGACAGTCTTTTTTCTGATCGTCCCGATTAGCATGGGTCTGCTGGGGGCGTATTTGCTGTCCAGCATCAAGCGCGGCCAGTTGTTCTACCGACTGGCGTTTTTCATCCCGTATGTGGTATCGAGCGTTGTCAATACGCAAATCTGGCGCTTTCTGCTCAACCCGCGCAGCGGCATCGGGGCATGGTTGGCTGATCGTGGCATTCCCTTCCTTAATTTTGCCGTCCTCGGCACACGCGATACGGCCCTCATCGGCGTAGCCTTTGTTGACAGTTGGCACTTCTGGGGCTTTCTGGTCGTGATTTATCTGGCGGCGATGACGGCTGTCGATATCGAACTCTATGAGGTGGCGCGGTTAGATGGCGCAAGCCGATGGCAGCAGTTCTGGTATGTGACCTTACCGAGCATTCGCCCGACGCTGGTCTTCACGATTCTCATGATCATCATCTGGTCATCGCTCACCTTTGATTACGTCTATATCATGACAGGCGGCGGGCCAGCCCATGCCTCGGAAGTTATGTCCACATACCTGTACGATCAAGCCTTCTCACGCTTTGAGATTGGCTATGCGGCGTCGGTGGGCGTGATGATGACAATCTGGGTCATGCTGACGGTCAGCATCTTTGTCTTCCTGAGAAAGCGTGGTTGGGAAATATGATTCGGTCACAGCGTACACAATCCACGTTCATTAATCACTTCGTCCTGTCCATGCTGGCCGTCTTTGCGCTGTTTCCGCTGGTGATCCTCGCCATCAATTCGGTCAAAACGACGGCAGAGATTGGCCGTAATCCCTATGGCCTGCCGCTTGAGCCGCGTTTTCAGAATTATGTGGATGCCTGGGAGCAAGGCAAGTTCGCCACAACCCTGGGCAACACGATTATTCTTACGGCGGGGACGATCACGGGTGTGCTGCTGCTGGCAAGCCCGGCGGCCTTCGCTCTGGCCCGCCTCAAGCTGCGCGGGAGCGATTTTCTGGGATTTTACTTCATGATCGGAACCAGCCTGCCGCCCTTCCTGTTCATCATCCCGCTGTTTTACATGTGGCGACAGCTTGGTCTGGTCAATTCGCATCTGGGGCTGATCATTATTTACTGTGCGCTGTTCTCGCCCTTTGCCACGTTCTTGCTGCGCTCCTATATGGTCGCCCTGCCAGAAGAATTCATTGAGGCTGCCCGTATTGATGGAGCCTCGAATTGGCAGGTGTATCGCAGCATTATTCTGCCGCTGTCCTGGCCGGGCTTCCTGACGGCGGGGCTGGTGGTGGGGCTGTCGGTCTGGAATGAGTTTCTGTTCGGCATCACCTTTTTGCAAAAACCTGAGCTGAAGCCGCTTTCAACCAGCCTGTTTGCGTTCCAACAGCGGTTTGTGCGTGATTGGGGCCTCACAAATGCGGGATCAGTCATCATGATCCTACCAGTGGTGGTGCTGTTTCTCGTTTTGCAGCGCCGTTTTGTCGAAGGCTTGAGCCAGGGCGGATTAAAGGGATAGCCTCTTTATTCTCCTCTGTTTTGGATAGCGCTGCTGATCTCACCCCTCACCACCTGGCCTCCTCTCACACACGGGGAGTGGTGAGGGGTAAGGCCAAGAAACACGCTAAAAAACCGATGCAAAGTTCAGAGTTTATGACAATCGCATTCTTATGAAAGGTTGGTTGTATGACGATTCCACACGACTATGTTGAACGGACGTATGCCGGAGTGCTGGGCAAGCTCGTCGGCGTTTATCTCGGCAGGCCATTTGAGGGCTGGGAGTATGACCGTATCATGCGTGAGCTGGGTGAGATTAGCGGGTATGTGCATGAACGCCTGGGGATGCCACTCATTGTCACGGATGATGATATCAGCGGAACATTCACCTTTTTGCGAGCCTTGCCGGATTATGGCAATTCGCGTGATATCACCGCCGAGCAGATCGGCCAGACGTGGCTGAACTACATCATTGAACAGCGGACGATCCTGTGGTGGGGTGGGATGGGCAATTCCACCGAACATACCGCCTATCTGCGCTTGAAAAATGGCATTCCTGCCCCACGCAGCGGCTCGATAGAGTTGAATTCGCAGGTGGTGGCTGAACAAATTGGGGCGCAGATTTTCATTGATGGTTGGGGCATGGTCGCGCCGGGTGATCCCGAACTGGCTGCCCGATTAGCAGGACGGGCGGGCAGCGTCAGTCATGATGGCGAAGCGATTTATGATGCCCAGGTCATCGCGGCGATGGAGGCCCAGGCGTATGTCGAAAGCGACCTCAATACGCTGCTCGACAGTGCGGTGCGGCTCATCCCCAACACCTCGCTGACCTATCGTATGATCAATGATATCCGCGAATGGCACGCTGAGTACCCCGATTGGCATCAGACGCGGGATCAAATCGTCGCCCATTACGGCAATGACAAATACGGTGGCAACTGTCACACCATCCCCAATCATGCGCTGATTATCATGAGCCTGCTGCATGGAAACGATGATCTGTCAAAATCGCTCATGATTGTCAACACCAGCGGTTGGGACACCGATTGTAATTCGGGCAATGTGGGCTGTCTTCTGGGCATCAAAAACGGCTTGCGGGCGTTTGAAGGGGGCTATGATTGGCGCGGCCCCATCGCGGATCGTCTGTATCTGCCCACCGCTGAGGGCGGCAGTGCCATCACGGATGCGGTGGCGCAAACCTATAAGATCGTCAATATTGGGCGGGCGTTGATGGATTTGCCCCCCGTTCAGGCCAAAGCGGGCGCTCGCTTCCATTTCGATCTGGCGGGTTCGGTGCAGGGCTTTCGCCCTGCGGCAGACAACCCGTCACCCCTTATCGTCGAAAATACGCTCGGTCACAGCCAGACGGGAGAACGGAGTTTAGCCCTTATCTACAGCCATCTTGCCCCATCGACCCCTGTTCGGGCGAGTACGCCGACCTTCATTCCAGAGGAAGTGCTGGGTTTTTCGCATTACAAGCTCATTGCCTCGCCAACCCTTTACCCCGGCCAGACCGTGCGGGCGTCTCTGTCTGCGGATGAGGCCAATATCGAGGATATCACTGTAACGCTCTGCCTCAGCTATTACGGGGCAAACGACGCGCTGCTGCGCTTCGATGGCCCCACCATCACATTGAAAGCGCAGCAGACAAGCAGCATCACCTGGCTTGTGCCTGATTTAGGTGGTGATCCTATCGCTGAGATCGGCTTTGTGCTCGGCAGCGAACAGATGACGAGCGGCAGTGTCTATGTCGATTTCCTGACGTGGGAGGGCGAGCCAAACACGACGTTTAAGCGGCCCGAACACGGGGGATCATTGTGGCGGCGGGCCTGGGTTGATGCGATGGATCAAATAGATGCCCGCTCACGCGAAACCTACCGCCTGATCCAGAATTCTGGGACAGGGCTGATCATTCAAGGAACGTCCGACTGGCGCAACTATCGCGTCAGTGCCGATATCACCCCGCATATGGTGCTTGCGGCGGGCCTCGGCATCCGTGTGCAGGGCTTGCAACGCTATTATGCGCTGCTCCTCACGAAAGATGGCGTGGTGAATCTGGTCAAGGCTCTGGATGGGGAACATGTGCTGGCAAGCAAATCCTATCCCTGGCAGTTGGGCCAGACCTATCAATTGGAATTGGCCGCCGAAGGCACTCGTTTACAGGCCTGGATAGACGGTCAGCCTGTGTTTGACGTTGAAGACAGCGATCATCCATTGGAGAGCGGCGCTGTCGCCCTGATCTGCCGCGAGGGGCGCACCGCCAGCAACAGCGTGACCGTGAAGCCTGTCTAACGATTGACGTTGCGCTGTAGACATCAGCAGAAAGAGATGCCCTGTGCCGCACAGTCGTATTATCATTCTCGGCAGCATCAATATGGATGTGGTCGTCACAGCACCGCGTCATCCGCAATTAGGCGAAACGGTTTTCGGTGATGACCTTCATTTCTTACCGGGGGCAAGGGTTCCAATCAGGCGGTTTCCGCCAAACACCTCGGTGCTGATGTGAGACTCATTGGTCGGTTAGGCCGGAATGCATTTGGGGCCAGTCTCCAGGCATTCTTGCAGAACGAAGCGATTGATGTGACGGGTGTCACGTTAGAAGAGAATGCTGCCCAGGCACAGCCCTGATTACCGTGAGCCATGCGTCTGAAAATACAATTGTGGTCGTCTCCGGTGCAAATGCTCATCTCACGGAGGCCGATGTCTCAAGCATTGAGATCATGCCAGATGATATTGTGATCTCGCAGTTTGAAGTGTCGCAAAAAGCCATTTACAGCTTGTTTCAACGAGCACGAGTTGTCGGGGCAGCGACGATTCTGAATCCTGCCCCCGCCGGCCCATTTATACATGGGCTGCTTTCCCTCGTGAGTTTTCTCGTTTTGAATGAGACAGAACTGGCTCTGCTGACGCAGACCCCGCACACCGATGATATGGATGAGCTTCTAAAGGCTGCGCGGTCTTTGCAAACGGTGTCTCATCAGGCGCAGATTTACCATCATTTGGCAGGTATTTACCTTTCTTTGTCGTGGGAAAACTCTTACCCTTGAGATGCAAGGGATGACCATTTCACGGAATCAGCACGGAAAGAAAGCCGCCAATGTTAACCAGTAAAAACCGTCTGGAAGCCTTTAGCGATGGCACATTTGCCATTATTCTCACCATTCTGGTGCTTGAGTTACACATCCCTCATTTGGAGAACAATTCCCTGCAAGCGTTCCTCGCAGGGATCACTGTACTTGCGCCGAAACTGTTGAGTTTCCTATTCAGCTTTTTCATCATCGCCATTTTCTGGGTCAATCATCATCACATCGTGCATCAAATCGAAAAGGTTGATTCAAAGCTCCTGTGGCTGAACATTATATGGCTTTTCTTCGCCTGCCTCTTTCCATTTTTGACTGCGTTTCTTGGCGATTACCCTGGCAATCCTTTTGTCGTTGCGCTCTATCCTCTCAATATGGCTTGTGCCTCTCTCTCATTAGGCGCATTCTGGAAATACGCCTTCGTGGATACCAACCTCGCCCCCAATACCTTGACTCAGGCACAGAAACAAAAACGCATTCGCCAGGATCGAATGGCAACAGCGGTTAATCTGGTGTCAGCAGCAGTGGCGTTTGTCTGGGTTCCGATCACGTTAATCATCATCATCATCATGCCTTTTTTGTTCGTGGTTCCTGAACTTCTTTCTAATCATGCTGAAGAATAGACGGCCATGACAACTGAAAAAATCGCACTAACGATAAAACCCCTCTTACACGCGGTAGAGAGGGGTTGGGGTGAGGTGAGGATGATAATTCCTAGACCGCCTATGCGCCTTGCAACGTCATCATCTCTTCATGCGATAACGTGAGATCACTGGCGATGATATTCTCTGCAAATTCATCGGGGGTGTGGCAACCCACCAGTGCGAAGATATTGAGCGGCTGATTGAATACGTAGGCCAGCGCAATCTGAGATGGGGTAAGAGATTTTTGCGCGGCCAGCGCCTGCATGCGATCTCAGGACACGTTCAAAAACAACTCCGCAGAGTTCTAGAATGGGTCGTCTAATCTCCATTCTGCGACTTTATTTCTAAACGTGTCCTAAACTCTGGAACCTGTCGCTGTGCCTGCCCCCACACCATCTTAGAAGCCGTTTGATAATGGAATTTGTAATCTCAAAACAGGGTAATCATGCTGTTTTTGAGCCATCGTCTTGATCGTAACGCCCTGTTTGGTCTTTTGTAGGGGCACGATGCATCGTG
>DAOTUR010000586.1:0-2168 GCA_034436915.1 Anaerolineae bacterium | reverse complement strand
GAAAAACGTTTGAAGTCCCCCTCCACGTTGTGAGAAGGAGTAAAAATCGGAAAGTGCGTAAGGTGAGTTATAAGTAACAGATTTAGTCGTGATGCCAATTTGATATTCCGTTAGCAGGTCAATCAGTTTTTCGCCATCAATCAGTGTAATAGGAGCGGCCCCACGTTCAAAAGCGGCTTTTTTGGCTCCATCCGCAAAATTGCTCAGTGTGATAATTGTGCCTTTGACCGCATCAAAGCGATGAAGAGAACCGCGCAAGCCATCGAGAACATCACGCCTCACATTAGAACTGTGTCGCTTCACCTGTACAACTTCGCGTACAGAGCTGATGCCTAACTGAATATCAGCAACAACATCGACACCCTTATCATTGCTCTGTGCCGTGACCTGAACATTCTCATACCCCATATCTTCAAGCAGTCGTTTAATAAGATGTTCAAATAGATATGGATTCATCTTGGAAAGATAGTCGCGTAACTGCTGACGCGCATCTTTTGAGATTTGTCGTGTACTCGATATAAGATCGTTTTGTGGTTTGGCAGTTTGTTCGTCAATTGATGAAACAAGGCTAAAGTTTTTCTTTAAATACTGAATGCCCATATCCGTAACTTGATATTGCTGATTTGTGCGTTCGACCAAGTTACGTGCAATGAGATTGTTTATACGTCGCCGTAAAGACTCGTAAATTGGACGTTCGCTATCATAATTCGTCCAAGTTCTGCAAAATGTTGCCCATGTGTCTAGAAATTCGGTCATTTTGCCTGGGCGTTCAGCAATAAAATGTAGAATATCGAAAACGCCTTCATAAGCATCTATCTCAGCGATAGCCGTGTTTTCCGATCCAGATAAAAATTCCTGTCCTTTCACAGAAATTTTAAACAAATTGCCGCTTTCATCTAAGAGGCCATATTTTCTTGTCAGATACATTGGCTCGTTGCTATAACGTGGATTAAGCTGGCTTGACCATAAATTCATTGCAAGAGATTGTTCTTGACCTTTTAGACGCTCTTGAATCCAAATATCGGGATTAGACCAATCTACAGTTTGCTGTGGTGTCCCAATATATCCCTGGATTTGAGTTTCCATACGCTTCAACAAAGTTATATCAACATTATTCATCACCTTTATGAATCGTTGAATACTTGCGTAAGCTGGATAAAACGGAGAAATTGACCGCCGTTCCTGCATCGTCCTACATCCCCCCCGTGATTTCCAGCACCTGCCCGCTGACATAATTCGACAATTCACTCGCAAAGAACAGCATCGGCCCCGCCGCTTCGTCCACTGTGCCCGCCCGCCCCATCGGGATCATCATCTTTGCCATCTGGCGCATCGTATCGGGGATGCCCAGATCAATCTTGTGACCGTCGCGCTCGGTAAAATCGCCCTGATCTTTGGACTGCGTGAGGCGTGTGTCGATATAGCCAAAGGCAATCGCGTTCACCTGAATATTAAATGCGCCCCACTCTTTTGAGAGCGTTTTGGTCAGGCCGATGATGCCCGCCTTGCCCGCCGCATAATTGGCCTGGCCTGCATTGCCGCGTGTGCCGCTGGTGCTGCTCACATTGATGATCTTGCGGGCACGGGCGGCCCCTGTGCTGGCAATCTCCGCTTTGGCCGCCTCGCGCAAATACGGCACAGCGGCACGAATCAGCTTGAAGGGCGCGGTGAGATGCACGGCCAGCATCGCCTCCCACTGGTCATCGCCCATCTTGTGCAGCACCCCATCCCAGGTGTAGCCCGCATTGTTGACGAGGATATCAAGGCCGCCATACATATGCACCGCCTGCCCGATCAGCTCTTCAATATCAGCATCTTTCGTCACATCCGCCGCGACAGCGAAGGCCGTACCGCCCGCCTCGGTGATGGCCTTCACCGTCTCCTGCGCCGGGGCCAGATCAAGATCGCTCACGATCACTTTGGCCCCATGCTGCGCGAACAAACGGGCCGTTGCCGCCCCAATGCCGCGCCCGCTGCCTGTCACAAGGGCGACACGATTTTCGAGAAGGTTCATCGCAAAATGTCCTTTTGTGGTCAGTCAAAGTTTATTTAGAAGCCGTTTGATAATGGAATTTGTAATCTCAAAACAGGGTCATCATGCTGTTTTTGAGCCAGCGTCTTGATCGTAACGCCCTGTTTGGTCTTTTGTAGGGGCACGATGCATCGTG
>DAOTUR010000585.1:0-6839 GCA_034436915.1 Anaerolineae bacterium | reverse complement strand
ATCAGCCTGGACCGCAGGACAGCATCATCGTCCGCGTGCTGAAAATTGACGATATGCTGACAGGTGGTGATGTGCTGCCCAACTTTCGTCTGTCTGTGCGCGAGTTATTTGAGGCGTGATACGTCTAACGAAATATACAATCTAATCCACAATAAACAGCTTGGCCCCCACATCGCTCATTGAGCGATGCGGCTCTGCGCCATCGGCCACCTGATAGCTAACGCCAGGGGGTCAGCGTGAAGATGCGGCCATCGGCCAATTCGGTGTCAAGGCGTCCTTCCAGGCATAGCAGGATATGGCCTTTTTCGCACCAGTGATCGGCCAGATAGCCCGGCGTATACGCCACCATCCGCACGCGAATCCCACCAAACGTTTGCGTGCGCCAGTAGGCTTTGCCCGTTGTGCCGGGATGCTCTGTGACTTCGATTGTGTCCCAATCCGTCGTGCCGAAAGGGATATCGTGCATTTTCATGGGGTGACTCCCCTCATGTGGCAGATGGTCAGCCGTTTAGCGTCCAATCCTTGATGGTGCGGAAGCGATCCACAGGCGAACCAATGAAGCCCAACTGCACGCCCTGCACTCGCGCCCCAACGACATAGGTATACAACGGATAGTACAGCGGAATCGCAATCGCCCGATCCATAAATTCCTGCTGGAAGCGGGCATACAGCGCCGCCCGATTCGGGCCGTTCGTCTCGCGGCGTGCTCGTTCCAGCACTTCGCTCAGGCGATCATCCGCGATAGCCGCATAATTGCGCCCATCGGGGTATTGACCGCTGTGCCAGTAGGCATACACATCCGGGTCAGCACTGAGAGGTAGTTCCACGATAGCCGCCTGAAACTGATGGCTGTTGATACGAGCGCGATACTGCTCCAGCGGCACAGATTCGACGCTCACATTCAACAAGGGCGTGCCTGTATCGGGGTTGGGCAACGTCCACTGCGACGCGATCTCCTGGGCAATCCCTGTTACGCCGGGATTATCCCAGGTTAGGATCGTAAAGGTATAGAGAGGCGCAGCCGGATCACGGGTGGGCGTGGGCTGCGGCGTGCCTTCGGCATTGGCGGTAGGTGTGCTGGCGGTGCGAATATTGGCCGCTTTGAGCAGATCAATCGCTTCCTGGGCGTTATTGGCCGGGAATGTTGCTGCCGGATTGAAGGCCCACGATGACATTGAAATTGGGCTGTCAGCCATGACGACCTCATTCAGCAGGTAGCGATCCAGCGCTGGGGCGCGATTAATGGCCTTTTCCAGCGCAACGCGCACGCGCCGTTCCTGGAAGAAACGGTTGCCATCGCCCTCATGCCAATTCATGAGCAGCATTGCCACTGTCGGGGCCACGCCCGTCACCTGATGCAGAGAGGGGATCGAAATTAACGTCTGGCGTTCACCTGTGCGGGTGCTGGCATAACCATCCAGCTCGCCGCCCTGCAAGGCATTGATGACCGCCGGGAATTCGGGATACATCTGGAAGCGAATCCGCGAAATGGCATAGCCGGATTGACCTTCGGGCCGCTGTCGGAAGGTGGGCGCGACGCGCAAATCCACCTGCTCAATCGTCGTGCCATCGACGGTTCGCAGCGCCTCCAATTGATACGGGCCTGTGCCGATGGGCGAAAGATTGAAGCGATGTCCTGCGAGTTGGGCGGCTGTCGTGCCGCGCAGCGCATGTTCTGGCAGAAGGCCAACGGTGAGGTTGCTGAGGAAGCTGGCAATCGGCTGTGTGAGGCGGAAGCGCACCAGATGATCGCTCATTTTTTCCGTCTCGATGGTGCGCCAATACGCGCCCACCTCCGGCGCACCGGGGAAATCGGGGCTGCTGAGGAGACTCATCGTGTAGACGACATCATCGGCGGTGAAGGGCAGGCCATCCTGCCACAGCACATCCTCGCGTAGCACGAAGACGTATTCCAGACCGTTCGCCGCCACGACCCAACTCTTTGCCAGCGCCCCCACAGGCTCGCCAAATTCATTGATGCGCGTCAGGCCCTCAAAGATGAGCGACGTGATATCACGATCCACCGGATTGAGATCGGTCAGCAGGGGATTCAAGCGCTGCACCTGGCCCACCAGTCCCTCACGATAGGTTGGCACAGTGTCGCTCGATGGGTTGACAGCAATTATTGGCGCAGACATGGTGGGCGCAAGCGTTGCGACAACATCCGTTGTCGCTATTGTGCCATCAGCGGAGGAGGTTGCAGGCGGGGCTTGGGTGGGCGCAGGGGCAGGCGGGGTTTGGGAGAGGCGAAGGAGCAGGACAATGCCAAAGAGAAGGGCGGAGACCACAAGGGCCGCCACCTGCCAGCGAGAGCCACGCATATCTTATCCTCTCGAATCGTATCAATTGGGTTCTGCGGTCAGCGACGTAAATCGTCTAGCTGTTGACGACCACAGAGAGCAGCGAAATGCCGAAGAAGGCAATGCTGAGGAAAATCGTGATATGGAACAGGGTGCGTTCCAGGCCACGCCGTGTGCGTGCAATGCCGCCACCCGCTTCGCCGCCCAGGAATGAATCGAGTGCACCGCCCTTGACTTGCAGCATAATCAACACGACCAGCAAAATTGAGACTACAACCGAGGCTAATTGAAGAGCGACCTTCATGAGAAAACGTCCATTCACTCTTAAAAAATCAAACGCACAGGCAGGCAGTATATCAGCCAGCAAAGGTGTTGCAAAGGGAAAATGCAGACAGGAGGGCAAAAGGAGGGCAGGGGTGGGCCGAGAAAAAGACGTTTCCCTATAAAGAGGGGCAAGCCATATGCTTGCCCCTCACACGCAGAATTACTTTTTGGTCAGGAAGTCAACCGCTGCTTGAAGCTGCGGATCGGGCAGCGCGAGTTCTTCCGGCGTCTTGGGATTCCACTCGACAACGATATCGGGTGTGATGCCCTGCTCGTGAATCCAGTTGCGATTGGGCGTCAGCCAGCGAGCAATCGTCAAGCGCAGGCCGCCATTGTTGGACAGCGGCTGAATCGTCTGGACAGTGCCTTTGCCGAACGACTTCTCACCGATGAGTGTTGCAACGCCGCGATCTTTCAACGCGCCTGCTAGGAGTTCGCTGGCGCTGGCACTGCCTTCGTCGATGAGGACGACAATCGGGACGGTGATATTGCCATAATTTCCATTAGCGGTGAATATTTGCTCACTGCCATCGCCAAACGCCTCGTACAACAGCACGCCATCTTTGATGAATAAGCTGCCCATATCGATAGCCACCGTCAGCAGGCCGCCCGGATCGCCGCGCAGATCGAAGATCAGGCCCTTACGATTGTTGACATCAACCGTCTTGAGCGCTTCATCCACCTGCTGGCGCGAGGTGCTGCTGAATTCGCCCATGCGGATATAGGCGATGTCGCTGTCAAGGATTTTTGAAGTCACGTTGGGAACCTGGAACTTCACGCGGGTCATCTTGATATCAATGAATTGATCGCCGCGCTTGAATGTCACCGTCACATCTGACCCCGCCGGGCCGCGCACGAGGGAGGCCAGTTTGGTCTGATCCATGCCTGCAACGCTTGTACCATCGACCTTCCAGAAGATATCGCCCGGCAGCACGCCTGCTTGCTTGGCGGCTGCGCCATCCAGCACGGTCACAACCATGATATCGCCCGTGTCCTTATTGGTATCGATGACAACGCCGATGCCCTCGACCTCGCCGCTGAGTTCACTCTGGAACATGGTGTAGTCTTCTGGCGACATGTAGGAGCTGAATTTGTCACCTAATGATTCGACCATGCCTTTAATCGCGCCATCGACGAGCTTTGGTACTTCGACGAGATCACGATCCACATAGCGGGCCTTGATCGCATCATAGACTTCCCACATAGGATTAAACGCTTCATCGACACCGCCAATAGCGGCTGGCCCCTGTGCAAAACTGGGGTGAATCGCTGTCCCCATCGCAAAACCCGCCGCGAATACCACCAATATGACGACGGCAACTTGAATCTTCACCCGATGTTGCAACCAGATCGACATGCAAGACTCCAATAGGTCTTTTAGCGCTTATCTCATGATAAGGCCATTCGCAACTTTTCTGTGTTCAGGATAGCATAAAGTCCTTACTATCACGTAAAAAGTCGTAGGTTGTCTCATGAGTCGTACACACGCAGAAGCAATTCTTTTTGGCCTCGCATTGGGGGATGCCCTCGGTTATCCCACCGAATTTCTCACCCTCAATGAGGGGATACGCCTTCGCTATGGTGCTCAAGGTATTCAAGAGCCGCCCAACCCGGCCCTCTACAGCGATGATACGCAGATGACCGTTGCCCTCACGGAAGGGCTGCTGGACGCGGGCTTCAATGCCGACCTTGATACGCAGATGAATGCCATTGCCAAGCGCTTCATTGAATGGAAGCACAGCGCTGAAAACAATCGCGCTCCTGGGAACACCTGCATGATCGGCGTGAGACACTATGAAGAGGGTATGCCCTGGCGCGAATCAGGCGTTGCCAGTTCTAAGGGCTGCGGCTCTGCCATGCGGGTGGCGACGATTGGCTATTTTTATCAACATGACGAGGCCATGCTGCGAATCGTTGCGGACTCCAGCGGTATCATCACGCATGGACATTCGGCGGCAGTGGCGGCCAGCATCGCCGGGGCCTATCTGGTCAAATTGGCGCTGGATGGTGTGCATCCTGATGCTTATCTGGGGCGTGTGCAGGCGTTTGTCGGCGGTATCAGTAATGATTTTGATCAGGCGATGCTGCGCCTGGGCCATGTCCTCGCCTGGGGCAGCGAAGAGGCGGCTCTGCGTCATCTTGGCGAAGGTTGGGTGGGTGAAGAGGCGATTGCGCTGGCGATGTACTGTGTCATGCGTTACCCCGATGATTATGTAGGCGGGGTGCGGCGGGGCGCGAATACCGATGGTGACAGCGATTCGATTGCCTGCATCGCGGGCGGGATTCTGGGCGCACGCCTGGGTCTTGATGTGATCCCGCTGGATTGGCGGCAGCGCTGTGAGCATCGAGAGGATTTAATCAAGCTATCTGTACGGATTTCAGCAGCCAGAGAGAGTCTGATGAGTGAGTAGGGACACGGCAGGCCGTGTCCACCCGTTCGGACAAGGCGGCGAGAGGGGTTGGGGTGAGGGCAAAACTCAGGTTCAGTAAATAGTTGATCATATGTGAGGAGTCAGGCTGATGGAACGCGATGACCTGCGGATGTACTGCCTGTCAAAGAAGAGTGCGGTTGAAGAATTTCCTTTTGGAGAAGACCCCGCCGTGTTTAAGGTGATGGGGAAAATCTTTGCGCTGCTGCCTCTCCAGGAACCGCTGACGATCAGCCTGAAATGCGATCCTGACTTCGCTCTCATCCTGCGCGAGACCTATCCTGCTGTGACAGGCGCGTGGCATCTCAATAAGCGCCACTGGAACGGCGTCGCCATTGATGGCAGCATTCCAGACGAGGATATCTACACTTGGATCGATCACGCCTATGATCAGATTGTGAAGAGCCTGACGAAAGCGCAGAGACAGATGCTGAATAAGATGGAAGAGTGAGTCAGCCTCCCCATCGCTGAGGAGTATGGATGCTGCATAGAGAGCTTTAGAGGGATCGTTGGCCTCTCAAATTTCATCGCGCACTCTTAGCCAGCGCTTAACCCCTGACAGGGAAGCCATGCTATCATGATCGCGTTGTGAAAGGACACACGGTATGGGACTTGTAAAAACTCTAACACGGGTCGCGCTTGGGGCGGGCGGTGCGGTGAGCGGTTGGTTGGCATACAGCTCACTCGCTGTCGATCATCGTATGCCGCTTCCGCCCTCGATCCCCGCAGAACGACAGACGCTCTTTGGGCCGAAGTCGTGCCAACTCAGCTATTTTGCCGATGTAAGCGGTGAGGGACGGCCGCTCGTGCTGCTGCACAGCATCAATGCGGCAGGCTGTGGATATGAGATGCGCCCGATCTTCCAGCATTATCGTGGCATACGGCCTGTCTACGCGCTTGATCTGCCCGGTTTTGGTTTCTCTGAGCGCAGTGATCGTGCCTACACGATTGCTCTGTACGTCAATGCCATTCTCGATTTTTTGCATCACATCAATGAGCCTGTCGATGTGATGGCTCTGTCTTTGACGAGCGAATTTGCAGCCCAGGCCGCACTGCAAGAACCCGCCTTCTTCCACTCGCTGACGTTGATCTCTCCGACAGGATTTACCAGGCGCGAAAATAAAGTCGCCATCCAGAAGGCCAATGAGGGCAGCAACGGCGATAAGAATTATAACGTCCTCGCCAACCCGCTGTGGGCGCAGCCATTTTATGATCTTCTCGCCACCAAACCGAGCATTCGCTTCTTTCTGCGCGAGAGCTTTTACGGCCCGGTTGACCCTGGTCTGGCCGAATATGGCTATCTCACGACGCATCAGCCCGGCGCACGCTTTGCCCCGCTGTATTTCGTCAGCGGTAAGCTGTTCTCGCCAGATATTTTCACGCGGGTGTATCAAAAGTTGCAAGTGCCTACGCTGGTGCTGTTCGACCAGGATGCCCATGTGACCTTTGATCTGCTGCCCAACATCCTGGAATCAAATCCCAATTGGCGTGCTCGCCGCATCCCCAATACACGCGGCCTGCCGCACTTTGAACGCATGGGTAAAGTGGCTGAGGAACTCAATGTGTACTGGGGCGATCTGGCACAGGTCAAGGCCTAACGTTTTAAAATTCCCTGCAATACAGAAAAGGGTGTTCGTGAGGACGCCCTTTTCTATCGTCTTATCCTCTTAGAAGCCGTTTGATAATGGAATTTGTAATCTCAAAACAGGGTCATCATGCTGTTTTTGAGCCAGCGTCTTGATCGTAACGCCCTGTTTGGTCTTTTGTAGGGGCACGATGCATCGTG
>DAOTUR010000584.1:0-2546 GCA_034436915.1 Anaerolineae bacterium | reverse complement strand
GAGACGTTTTGTGTGCTGCGCAGTTATATTTCCACCGCTCGCAAGCAGGGACAGCGTGTCCTTGCCGCCTTGTATGATGCCTTGCTGGGTCGCCCCTTTATGCCTGCCTGAGCAGTTACCCCGCAACAGGCAAGGCAGGGGTTTTCAACCCCTGACGACAGGTGATTTGCTTAAGTTGCTGCAAATGGGGCGCGATATATCGCGCCCCTACGCCAATCCCATCCCAAATTGATATCCACAAAACTACGCTCTTCTGTATGCCGATCAGCACTCTTCAGCTCTACAAACTCCCAATCCTCGCGGAACGATGAAGCATTAAGTTCCTGTCTTTAGTCCAGTGACATTACAGTGTTGTTACAATTACTTCTTTCCAAGGAAATGGACGCTATAATCCACTTATAAGCCTATAAGTATTATGCTGTTGTGGGTGGCAGATCATGTCCGACTTTTTGCAGCAGTTGTTTAACTTTTACTTTTTTAGAGGCGGATGGCTGTGGCTGGCGCTCGTTCCTCTTGCTGTGCTGATTTTCATGGTCATTGATAATCAGCGCCGCCAGCGCCAGGCCCTGACGTGGATTTTGTTTCTGGTGGCCTGTGTGTGTGTCTTCGCCCCGTCTTTGTTTTACTCGCTCAGTGATGGCAAAGCGCTGACGCAATCCACCCGTGAAATTTTCTATGGCGGAATCCTGGGCGTGCTGGGCGCTGTGCTGGGGTGTATCGGCTATGTGGTGTCATTTCAATGGCATGTCACCACAGGCAGCCCGCATGAGGGGATAGCTGTGAGATCGCATGATCGACAATCGAGAGTATCAGGGGATGATGTGCCGTTGCATCGAGAGGGGATAAATTCGCCCGCGAAGCAGGATATGAACGTCCCGATCATGCCAGGTCAGGCTGTATTTTCGCCTGCGCCGATGCCACCTGTGAGAGATGGCCTGCCTGTCGCCTCCCTCCCTGCCTCCTTCTTCGATCACGAGACCGGCACAGCCGGGGACGAGCAAGGTGGCAAGAGTAAAGTTCTTGCGCTTGGTTGGTTGCAAGATTCGCTCGGACGGCAGTATCCTGTGTATGAGGGCATCACCCACATTGGACGGGAAGACGACCAGGATGTGCGCCTGTCCGATATCACCGTGTCGCGGCGTCATGCCATCATTCGGCATGAGGTGATTGGGCGTGAGGCTGTTTTCATTTTGCAGGTCATTGGACAGAGTGAAACTACCCTGAATCGTATTATGATTGGGAAAGACCCAAAACAGCTCCATGATGGGGATCGCATTCGCTTCGGGACAACCGACCTGATATTTTTGACTCAAGCACCGCATTAAACCTGGGGACGTGCGCCGCGTCCTGTGATGTCTGTGTGGCCGCTGTCGTCTTCAACCAGAAGAAACGGTCATCCTCACAGCCCGGTTCGCCATCATCGCTAAAATTAGTTTTATCGCGCCCAAGGACACATCGCATGACATTCAATAATCCGCCCCAAAGCTTCTTCGAGCCTGACGATGAGGATGCGGACACCCAGATGGATCATGGGGCCTCGCCGCATTCTCAAGCGCCGTTCAACGCGCCCTACAGCAGTTCCTCTCAGGGGCAGGCGGCCTATACGCCCAATCCCAATATTGCGCCCTCGACTCCCTATGTTGTAACACCCAACGCCGGCTATGGCCCGGATCATTCGCAGCAGATGACGAATCTGGGCGGCGCGGCGTCTCCCGCGCCGCAGAACGGTCACGGCCAGCCGCCCACCTATCTGCCGACTGCGCGTGGCAACTGGGATGCTGGCGGCGAAACACGGCTCGATATTTCGGATCAGCCGCAGACGGTGCAGCCGTTGGGCCTGCTCATCGTCAAGCGGCCCCTGGAGCGGCGCGGCTATGCTTATCATGTGCGCGGCTCAAGCACGATTGGGCGGCGGACGGGCAAGCCAGGCGATGTTCTGCTGGCGGCGGATGATCTGGTGTCGGAGCATCATGCCATCGTGCGTCTGAGTGATCCGACGGAGGGCGAACCAGCCTTCTGGATTGCAGATATGAACTCGCGTAACGGAACGAAGCTCAATGGGATTAAGATAGATGGACGCTGTCGTTTGCAGGATGGCGATGAGATCGTTATCGGGCGTTCGGTGTTCGTCTTCATGATGCTTAAAGACTAAGCCATAGGGCCTCTTTTTATGATGAGTGGCATTCCAGCCCCAAGCATCGATCTTGGGGTACTTTCTGACCAGGGCCGTGTGCGCTTACGCAACGAGGATGCCTATGGGTATGAGCCGCTGTTCGATGCCCAGGGCAGCGGCGTGGGTTGGATTTTCGTGGTGGCGGATGGAGTGGGGGGCGAAAATCATGGCGATAAAGCCAGCAAAATCACTGTGCATCGCCTGATTGAGTATTACAAAACCCTCAATCTGCAAACCCCTGAATCATCGCCTGCTGCGCTGCTGCAAGAGGCTATCCAATTCGCCAATGCTGAAGTGTACAACGCTGCCCTCGAATTGAACGTCGCGGGCCATATGGGGACAACGCTGGTCGCGGCAGTCCTGCGCTCCGATG